>NZ_CP058215.1:2103852-2404402 GCF_013388255.1 Methanolobus zinderi | reverse complement strand
TGGAATAATTCCATCATCAATATAAGAAACATAAGAATCAATTTTCACTGACTGCTGATCTTGGTAGCGAAGTATATCAGATAAACTGCTGCCAGACCTACAAGGATGTATACCAGCCTTGATATCAGTGACATTTCACCAAAAATGGCTGCCACAAGGTCAAAACCAAATGCACCTACAAGACCCCAGTTCAGTCCCCCAACAATAACAAGGACCATTGCTACCCAGTCAAGACCGTTCACCATTGCCAATTTCTCACCTCCCTGATCACTCCTTTATTAATATCATTTTAGGTGAGCAACAGTATTAAAGACTGATGTAAATATTTTCAGAAATTATCCTACCAATCACTTTTAATAAAAATAGCTGGCAAAGGCTAAATTTGTGAACAGGACTGAATAAAGACGAAAGTCAGAGATTTCTTCAGTCACTCTCTTCTTTTGCCTCTTCAATAAGCTGGTTAAGATTTGTGGGAATAGGATTTTCCTTTAATAATCCGGCAAAGAAAGCCAGGTTATGTGTCATGTAACGGACGGTCTTGTTGGTGTACAAATGTCGCTCGCCACCAGCTTCGATATAACTTGGTCCTGGTCCTGCATCTCCGACCCAGTAACTGTCTGCATTGGGAGGGACTGTGCATCCCAGATGAGTAAGGTTGAAAAGTATGTTGGCAGCAACATCATGTGCTCCGTCTTCATTACCGGTAACAAGTACTCCTGCAACTTTCCCATACAATGGGAACTGCCCGGTTTCGGGGTCACCTTCCATATAGGTTCCGTCAAGCCTTTCTATCACCATTTTTGCGACAGAGGAAATGACACCAAACCATATGGGAGAACCTATTACCAGAATATCACAATCCTTTATCTTCTTCAGTATCTGAGGCCACTCGTCACCATCTCCCTCGTCGGATGTGACCCCGAATTTGACGTTATAGTCAACAACTCTGATGACCTCGCTATCAATTTCCATTTCCGAAAAAAGCCTGACAGCTTTATCGATCAATGCTCTTGTATTTGAAACCTCGGGAGATCTCTTTAATGTACAGTTCAGAAATAACGCTTTTAACCCCATATTAATAAAGAAAACTGGGTACTTTAAAAGTATTTCTGTTTTTGTCCGTGATATGTTTTTAACAAGCATCGGATTTAATTTATAGGATAGCATCAAAGAATAGCAGGTTAGTGGATGGGATAAATGTGGTTAGTTATGAAAAAAACAGTCTGACACTTACAGGTGCCGTATCCCTGGGTACGGGAGTTATGATCGGTGCGGGAATATTTGCTTTGCTCGGACAGATTGCTGAACTTGCCGGAATGATGTTTCCTTTTATCTTTCTGCTGGGTGCGGTTGTGACTGCATTTAGTGCGTACAGTTACATAAAATTTTCCAACACCTATCCTTCGGCAGGAGGGATTGCCATGTATCTTGAGAAAGCGTACGGTAAAGGAGTTGTAACCGGCTTTGCAGCTTTACTCATGGCTTTTTCCATGGTTATAAATGAGAGCCTTGTGGCGCGTACTTTTGGTACTTATACTATTCAGCTTTTCAACATGGACCAGAACACCTATCTTGTTCCTGTTCTTGGTGTCTGCCTGCTGATATTTGCTTTCCTGGTTAACATTTCAGGAAATACTGTTATCGAAAAGTTCTCATTTTCCATGGCATTTGTCAAGATAATCGGCATATCAATTTTCGGTTTTGTCGGTTTGTGGATAGCGGGAGGATCCTTTTCAAACGTAACGTCGGCTCCCATGGATGCAGGCCTGGAAGGATACCTGGCCTCAATAGCGCTGGCTGTGCTTGCCTACAAGGGTTTTACCACTATTACCAACAGTGGATCTGAGATAAAGGACCCGCATCATAACGTGAGCAGGGCAATAATTATTTCTATATCCATCTGTGCGCTTCTCTATCTTCTGGTCTCATTTGCGGTTGCGGGAAGCCTTGATCTGCCTGAGATCATCGCAGCGAGGGATTTTGCACTGGCTGAGGCCGCAAGGCCTGTGTTTGGGAACTATGGCCTCTGGTTTACCGTCGGACTGGCGATCATCGCAACTGTATCAGGTATAATTGCCAGTGTCTTTGCAGTCTCCCGCATGCTGGCCATGTTAACTGACATGAATGTGATACCTCACAGACATTTCGGGATGCCTGGGGACATACAGAAACATACCCTTGTTTACACGATTGTGGTTGCTATATTGCTGACCATATTTTTCGATCTGAGCAGGATTGCCGCTCTGGGAGCAATCTTCTATTTGATCATGGATATTATAATTCACTGGGGACTTTTACGTTATATGCGCGAAGAAATAGAGTTTAAGTCCTCTGTCGTAATATCCGCCATTATCCTTGATGCCATCGTTCTGACCGCTCTGGTGATCTCAAAGGCGTCCAGTGATATGTTTCTAATTGTGGTAGCAGCAGTAATGATGGTAGTTATTTTCGCAGGTGAGAGGTTCTTCATACGCTCTAACCACGATAATAACGGCCAGACCTAAACCCATCCTGCCGGCTTAAAAAAGGAAAAGGGTAAAATAGTAATTTATTAGTGGACAGGCATACCTGCCCTCTTTAAAATATTATTCTTCTATCTCTGAGAATGCGAACTTACGCAGGACCTTTGTGATCTTGATATTTACAGTATCTCCGACTTCTGCCCCTGGCACGAAGATAACAAAACCTTCTATCCTGGCGATACCGTCTCCTTCTCTTGCGATATCCTGTATGGTTACTTCGTAGGTCTCTCCGACAGCTACTGGGGCTGTTGATTCATCGTTGTTTCCGAACAAATATGCACTTCCTTTAAATTCAAATGAAGATTTTCAACCACGCTGGTTATAAAACAATATAAATCTAAATCCTAAATTTACAAATGCTTACAGAATAGTCTCCAATCTACAAAGTAGTAGTATATTCAATTCATATTTAAAGCTTGTTGCCGAAAAAAGGGATTGAGAGCCTAAGCTCTGACCATATCTTTTTTATGCATGGGAGTGAAATAAGTATTTACAATCATAATTAAATTATGCATATATTATATATTTAAAATAATTCTGGGATGAAACCAATGGACGAAGTACAGATCAAAGTAGAAAAAGCGCATCCAAACGACTTTGGAAGGGGTATTGTCAGGCTTGACCCTACAACACTTCTGAGCCTGCAACTGTCACCCGGAGATATTGTGGAGATTGAGGGTAAGAGAAAGACCGCTGCCAAAGTATGGAGGGCTGAGAGGCAGGACTGGGGACAGGGCATAGTCCGCATTGACGGTTTCATCAGGCAGAACGCAGGTGTGGGTATCGGTGAGAGGATCACCATAAGAAAGGCCGAGGTAGAGACCGCAACAAAGGTCGTGCTCGCACCCCCCGAAGGCGTGACAATGGAGTTCGGTGACCATATTAACGAGATAATCAAAAGAAACATTATGAAAAGGCCTCTTGTGGAAGGGGATGTCGTACCTATTATCAGTTCCATGACACAGCCCATGTCCACCCAGATGTCAGGTGGTCAGGCTATACCTCTTATCGCCGTTGAGACCGAACCAACGGACGCTATTCTAATTATCGGAGATATCACCGAGATCGAACTAAGACAGAAACCGGTAAGGGGATACGATGGTGCCACAAGGGGTGTCACATACGAGGACATAGGCGGACTTGGTTCGGAGATCCAGCGCGTAAGGGAAATGATAGAACTTCCCCTGAAACATCCCGAACTGTTCCAGAGACTCAATATCGACCCGCCCAAGGGTATCATCCTCTACGGTCCGCCGGGTACTGGTAAAACCCTTATCGCAAAGGCTGTTGCAAATGAATCCAGGGCAAACTTTCTGTATATTGCAGGTCCCGAGATCATGGGCAAGTACTACGGAGAGAGCGAGGAACGTATACGCAAGATCTTCGAGGAAGCGGAGGATAACGCACCTTCCATCATATTCATAGATGAGATAGACTCCATTGCTCCGAAGAGACAGAACGTTACCGGTGAGGTGGAGAGGAGGGTAGTTGCCCAGTTGCTCACCATGATGGACGGTCTCGAGGAAAGGGGACAGGTAGTTGTCATCGGTGCCACCAACAGGCTGGATGCCATTGACCCCGCACTGCGCAGACCCGGAAGGTTTGACAGGGAGATAGAGATAGGTGTTCCGGATAACGATGATCGCCTTGAGATCCTCCAGATCCACACAAGAGGGGTGCCTCTTAGTGAGGATGTGTCCGAGGAATTCCTTGAATACCTTTCACAGCATACCCAGGCCTTTGTAGGGGCGGACCTGCTGGCACTGGTGCAGGAAGCTGCGATGAAATCCCTCAGGCGTGCTCTTCCCGACATCAATCTGGAGGAAGATGAGATCGCACCTGAGATTCTTGATATCCTGAGTGTTGGCAAGGACGACTTTGAGAATGCACTCCGTGAGATCGAGCCTTCGGCCATGCGGGAGGTTCTTGTGGAGATCCCGGCTGTTAAATGGAATGATGTCGGAGGTCTTGATAAGGCCAAACAGGATGTGGTTGAAGCTGTGGAATGGCCGCTCACAAAGCCGGAGAAATTCCTGCAGATGGGTATCAAACCACCAAAGGGTGTTCTGCTCTTCGGACCACCGGGAACCGGAAAGACTCTCATCGCCCAAGCGGTTGCAAATGAGTCCAATGCAAATTTTATAAGCATTAAAGGACCCCAGATGCTCTCCAAATGGGTGGGTGAGTCCGAGAAGGCTATCCGCGAGACTTTCAAGAAAGCAAGACAGGTAGCCCCATGTATCATATTCTTCGACGAGATTGATTCCATCGCACCCATGAGAAGTGCGATAACAGAGGACGGCAAGGTTTCGGAAAGAATAGTGAATCAGTTACTTACCGAGCTTGATGGTCTTGAACCACTCAAGGAAATTGTGGTGATAGCAGCTACAAACCGTCCGGATATCCTTGACCCCGCGCTTCTCAGATCAGGCAGGTTCGACAGGCTTGTACTTGTGGGACAATCCACATATGCCGGAAGAAAAGCCATCTTCAAGATCCATACCAGAAATATTCCTCTTGGGGATGATGTTACCATTGATGAGCTTGCAAGCGTTACGGAAGGATTTGTAGGTTCTGATATAGAAGCCGTATGCAGGGAAGCTGTCATGCTTGCACTCCGGGATGATTTCAATAATGAAGAAGTAGGTATGAAGTACTTCAAACAGGCACTCAACAAGGTAAGGCCTACACTGACCGAAAATCTGATCGAATACTACGAGAAGATACAGGCTCAGTTCAAGGGCGGTGTCAAAAAAGAAGAACCAAGTGCTTATATAGGATACAGATAAATATATGAAAAATTTAAAAGTCACTATTATATTCAGGGGTGAATGAAAATGGCTAACGTCTTCGCAAAAAACCTTTCCAGTAAACAGGTCATGGCTACCGATGGTACAGAAATAGGCATTCTTTTCAATATTGTAATGGATGCGGCTACGGGAAATCTGATAAACCTGATTGTAAAGCCCGACATGAGTCTGGATACTTCCAAGTACCAGACCGATGATCAGTACATATTACTGCCCTTCGAATCCGTAAGGGCCATCAAGGACTATATTGTCGTTGATAAGAATATGGCAAAAGGTATCCATAACGAAAGTACGCCTCAGTAATGCTGAATGCAAAGTTCAGCAGGACTTTGCAGCCGGTATTCTATTGATCCCTGGCCTTTAACATCCCGTTGGAAACAAGATACTCTATAGCTTCTGCTGTACCCTCTCCATAGGGCTCCCCTGTGACATGGTCTGCGATATCCTTTAGGAAATCATCAGCATTTGATACTGCGATTGAGTATCCTGCCAGCTCAAGTAATTCCTTATCATTCACCGAATCGCCTATTGCTACAAAATCGGATGTCTTTAGTCCCATCATATCAGCCATTCTCACAAGCCCGGTTCCCTTGTTTATCTTTTTGCTTTTGATATGGATCGCAAAATGTGTATCTATTATCTCAACATCCAGATCCGTGTTACTCAGAATCACCCTGGCACGCTCAATATCGAAGTTTCTGTTGAGGACGATCTCTGTTCTCCTGTGGCGAGAATCCAGCTTTTCCATCTTGAATTCTTCGGACAGGATATCATATGCCTGTTCGCATTCGGTGATCACATCGGATACATAGGGCTTCTTATCAAATCCATCTGTCACCACACCACCATTCTCAGCTATGACGTGGCAGCATACTCCTATCAGCTTGGCGGTCGCTTTGGCGTAACAGAGGATATTGCCGGTAGCCAGCACCACAGGTACATCCAGAATACGTAGTTTTTCAGCCGCCCTGAGGCTGAGCCTGCGGTCCATGTGGGTGATAGTGCCGTCGATATCAATGGCAATGGCTTTGAATTGCATAGGCAATAAACAGGAGAAAAAGATAAAAATGTTTTTAGTGGCCCGATCTCGGGCCGTTTTCTAATCTTCAGGCTAACACTGTATGATCAGGGATCACGCAATCCGGGTGTTGTCACGGATATTATTGCCTCGCCATCCGGAAGGTTTGGTGAGTCAACGAGCCTGACAATTCTCTTATCACCCTTTGATTTACGCAGGTATAGCCTGAATGTTGCGGTGTGACCGACGATATGCCCTCCTATCGGCTTTGTAGGGTCTCCGAAAAAGGCATCAGGCTTTGACATTACCTGGTTTGTTACGATAACACTTGCGTTGTTGAGGTCTCCGAATCTCTGCAGACCGTGGAGATGCTTGTTGAGTTTCTGCTGCCTGTCCGCAAGGGTTCCTCTTCCTATGTACTCGGCCCTGAAATGGGCTGTGAGTGAGTCCACAATAAGGAGTCTTACAGGTTTTTCCGAATTCTTTAACTCGTTTGCCAGCTCAAGTGCCGAGTCTACCAGCAATATCTGGTGATTGGAGTTAAAGGCACGTGCCACACGGATGTTCTTCAGGAATTCCTCGTGATCGTATTCTACTCCATATTTTTCGGAAAGGCCGTCTACCATCTGTTTTATCCTTTCCGGTCTGAAGGTGTTCTCAGTATCTATTATGATAACCGAACCATCAAGTCCTCCCTGTTCCGGTGGGAGCTGTACGTTTACGGCAAGCTGGTGTGCAACCTGTGTTTTTCCCGAACCGAATTCACCATACAGTTCGGTGATTGCCTGAGTGTCGATTCCTCCACCCATCATCTCATTGAATTCAATACAACCCGTGGATAATTTTCCCACAAGTTTTCTGCGTTCCATTACCATATCGCCTGTCTCAAAGCCGCCGATATCAGCGGACTGGCGTGCGGCCATAATTATCTTTGCAGCGGTTGACTCTCCAATATCAGCTGCAGTTGCAAGTTCTGCAGGTGATGAGACAGCTATTGCTTCAACGGTCGTGAATCCGGACTCCATCAGTTTCTGTGCGGTAGCCGGACCTACATGGTCAAGGTCTTCTAATAATACTTCAGGCATTTTCTTACTCCTAGGTGCACATGGTTTCCTTTTGGTGCACAATCGTGCTGTTCTATGTGTAAGCTAGTATATATACCTGGAGCAAGCATGGTGAAAGTATTTCAGTGACATAAAACTTATCACAGGAACGCGAGTAATAGCATCCGATGACAAGGGTAGTAGTCGGCGGAACTTTCGAATGTCTGCATAAAGGACATCGTGCGCTTCTCAAAAAAGCATTCGAGCTTGCCGGCAATGGTGAGGTGGATATCGGGCTGACCTCCGATGAAATGGCAAACAAGCGTGACCGCATGGTTCCTGATTATTCCGCACGCAGGTCCCGCTTACTTGAGTATCTGGGTCAGATTGCAGGAGAGGACACGGATTATAATGTCATCGAGCTTAATGACCCCTATGGTAAGACCCTTGATGAGGATTATGACTATATCGTCGTTTCCCCTGAAACCTATCCTGTAGCGATCAGGATTAACAATATCCGCAAAGATAAGAACATGTCTTCTCTTGCTATAGTTAAAGTCGATTTTGTCATGGCGGATGATGAGAAACCGATTTCATCGACCAGGGTCGTACGCGGTGAGATCGATATTAACGGACATCTTGTTCACTGATTCCTATGTACAAGGGGACAAAATTTTATTGAATATGTCCTATAACTAACTCTCATGGGCAGAAAATTTAGTGAAACGGACCAGAAGATCTTTGACAAGCTTGCACCTGAGTTGAGCGGAGACACAATGTCCGCATCAGGACACAATTATCCTTTTATCCTCAGGCCGATATCCCACAAGGTAGCAGAATCCGGTGAGGATTTCAAAAACAGGCTTGAAAAGCTTGACACGGATGAGCTCGATTATCTTGTGCAGCTTGCAATGGAAGGAAAAGAGGATATCAGGTCACTGGAAGAGGAAGACATTGACTCCTTCATGGAAATAGTTGAAGAAAAGTTATCAACAGAGAAAATGAAGGAGCTTAAGGCAAAGCTCGGCCTGGTATGATGAAACCTGAAAAACTTTTCTTTGGCACAGCAGGGACGCCGAAAAGCTCAAAGAAGAGAAACAGTATTGCAGGAATTGAGAGGGTTCAGGAGCTCGGTCTTGGCTGCATGGAACTGGAATTCGTCCGTGGTGTCAAAATGGGAGAGAAGACCGCGGGAAATGTTTTTGAAAAAGCGAAAAACCAAGATATCCTGCTGAGTGTACACAGCCCCTATTATATCAACCTTAATTCCACTGAGCCAGAAAAAGTAGATGCCAGCATCGAAAGGATATACAGGTCGGCAAATATCGGAAGTATCTGCGGTGCCAGGAATATTGTCTTCCATCCCGCATATTATCATAAGGACTCGCCTGAAAAGGTGTATGAAAGGGTCTCTGCAATTCTTAAAGAACTTACTACCAGGCTTGCAGATGAAAACATAAATGTGATCCTGCGTCCTGAAACCACCGGCAAGGCAAGCCAGTTCGGAAGTCTGGTGGAAAACGTGAAACTGAGCCGGGATATTGATGGTGTGCTGCCATGCATCGATTTTGCACACCTGCATGCAAGGGACGGAGAGGTCAATACTTATGAAGAATTTTCCTCTGCGCTTGAACTGGTTGAAAATGAACTCGGGCGTGAAGGACTGGATGATATGCATATGCATGTATCAGGGATCGAATATGGTGAAAAGGGTGAGAAGAATCACCTGAATCTGGAGGACTCCGACCTGGAATATGCGGAACTTATGAGGGCACTTAAGGATTTTAATGTGAAAGGTCTTCTGATATGCGAAAGTCCTGATAATGAAGGTGATGCCCTCTTATTGCAAGAAACATATGGGAGTGTTTGAACTCCCATTTTATCTTCAAATCTCAAATATGCAATGCAGGTGCAAAATTCTCAAGCAGTGGGTGGAGGAGTGTGAATGCGCCTATTACTATGATAATCGTACCACTGATAAGGGGGAGTTTACTGATGTTCTTGCTGCCCATGTAACCTTCGATGAACCCTTTTCCTTTAACGAAGGTAACTGAGAGTGAAGTTATGGCTATTGCCAGTCCCGCACTGAATATAAGCACATAGATAAGACCGTTATACACCTGGTTATTTGCAATACTGAACAACAATACTGCAAGTGCTGCAGGACATGGGATCAAACCTGTGGAAAGACCGATGGCAACAACTCCTTTTTTCGTATCGATGGGATGTTCATGGGGATGGTAGAATTTCCTTAATATCCAGAATCCGACACCTATGAGTATTACTCCTCCGACCACGCTCATGATATCGTGGGTCAGGTCCACGTCCAGCAGGTTCACAAGATAGATGGAAGCAACTCCCAGTCCCAGTACGACTATGACATGGGAGAAAACGATAGTGATGCCCAGCAGAAGTGCATCTTTCAGGTCTGCGTCCGTTCCCATTACAAAAACCGCCATGATGGATTTTCCATGACCTGGCTCCAGTGCGTGCAGTGCACCAAGCAGAAATGCAGAGGCTATTATCAATATATTGAGTTCTGTAGGCAATGTATCAGTTCCCAGTGTTAGAAATTCCATGACCTTTGACCACCTTTCGTAGTTGAGTATTTAAAAGTGTGATTTTATAATGTTATATAGTAATACTACTTTGGCATTGATATATAAATAAGTTATGAATAAATATGTTAAATACTAGTACATTCGTGTTACTATGGAGGATTTATAGTTTTAATATTTTGGATTCCCAAAGATAAATGAAGGTTTAATTTTCCAGAATTGCTGCTTCTTGAGAATTAAAAAGCAATGTAAAGAGCTATTAATTTCTACCTTCAAGAACTTTCTATAAAAATATGGTGGAATTTTTAAAATAGATGATCTAATAGTACTTTGTGTTTTAGTTAAGAATATCATTTATTTTTGTGTTACTTAAGATCATATATTTTCAGGATGGTCGTTTGCGTGTTTTAAAACCTGTTCTGACACAGCTAATTCAATTTTTAAAAGTTTGGATCTCAGGTTTCTGGAAATTTATTCCAGTATGGGATTGCTATGATATTTTTCTCCAGATTCGTTTGAGGGGTCAACGTGAATCGTAGTCCCGGAGAGGTACTTCAGGTGGTTCAGAAGTTCTTTTCTGGCATCATCTGCTATTCGGTGTCCCTCACTAACTGAAAGATCAGGGTCTACTGCTATGTTGATCTCAGCATGCAATCTGTGACCTATCCACCTGACCCTGATGTCGGAAACATCTTCCACACCTTCAACATGCGAGACTGCGTGGCTTAGCTCGTCGATTACTTCCGGGTCAACACCATCCAGCAATCTTGAAAACATCATTTTGCCCGAGTCCCAGACGATCTTCAATATTGCTATCGTAATAATAAGTCCAATTGCAGGGTCTGCCAGTGGATAACCCATCCAGACACCGATCGCACCAAGCAGGACCGCAAGACTTGTAAAACCGTCTACTCTGGCATGGTAACCATCGGCTATGAGGGCTGCACTGCCTATCTCCTTCCCTGTCTTTATCCGGAACTGTGCAACTGCCTCATTGCCCACAAAACCGATAAGTGCAGCGATAGCTACATATCGCAGGAATATTACTTCCCGGGGATTTATCAGACGAATTATGGATTCATAGCCGGCAACAAATGCACTGAATAGTATAAGAACAACGATAAGAATGCCGGCCAGGTCTTCAACACGTCCGTAACCATAGGTATATTGCTTGTTGGGTTTGCGTCTTGCAAGGGAAAAAGCAATCCACAGGGGGATGGCTGTTGCAGCATCACTGTAATTGTGAACAGTATCCGCAAGCAGGGCAACACTTCCTGATATGTATACTATGGATATCTGAAGAAGGGCTGTGACCATCAAGGCTATGAATGACCACTTCACAGCCCGGATTCCCCTGGAAGTAGTGATAATCGAAGGATCTACAGCTCCATGTGTATGTCCATAATTCTTTTCATGATCGTGGGGATGTTCTTCCTTCAAATCTGTTTCTCCGTGAAATCAAGCCTTTATGGTAATTGTTATCTATTAATGTTAGATATATTATGTTCGTTAAAAACATATCTTTCAAAGATAAGGAGTTGTGTCTGATCTTTCCTGTAGTTGCTGCAGGCGGCAACCCTGCCCGAAATCCTCTAGTCTTGTATTTTGCGTATGTTCCAAAAATGCTTTCTGTAACATGAGTACCGGGAAGTTTATTGCTTCTAATGCGCTGTATTTTTCTTAAAGAAATCTCTGTACTGGGTAAATTGTATGTCAGATTATCAAAAAGAAGTAGCACACGACTTTTTGGAATATTTAACTAAAAAAATAAACCACGTTATCCTAAGTTGTTAAAACAGAAATGAAAAACAGAAACAAATATTGCAATTTTAGATAATATGATCTATCTTTTAAGAATAACGAAAGTAATCTTTTAATAGCCCGAAAAGCTTTCCAAAGCATGTGTAAACTTTAAGCTAAGGTGCACGGAGGATTAATAGATGTTATGGAGTTATTCAAAACTTGA
Organism: Methanolobus zinderi; assembly: GCF_013388255.1. Taxonomy (NCBI): domain Archaea; kingdom Methanobacteriati; phylum Methanobacteriota; class Methanomicrobia; order Methanosarcinales; family Methanosarcinaceae; genus Methanolobus; species Methanolobus zinderi. Next base: position 2,392,485 of record NZ_CP058215.1, on the reverse strand, counting down.
CGAATCAACAGTAAAGACCATCGAAGAACTTGAAAAGAAACTGGATGTTACACTTCTGGCATTTTCAGGACAGGACATTAAGAATGCCGAGCTGTCTGCTGACGATTTGAAGCAGATAGAGGAAGTTGAAAGCAAACTTGGCCTCTCATTGGTAGCTGTCAAAGCGTAAATTCCTTTTTCTTGAATTTTTGGAGCCTGCCAAATGGCAGGATCTTTTTTTTATTATACTTTCTTTTTGTTAATGTCTCTTTTTATATTCAATTCCTATCCATGAAGATCTTATGGTATTATCTTTTGAAGATATAATCTTTAATTAAAATTGACAATACAGATAAGAACTAAATATATACTTGTTTTGCATTCCATGTATATATATGAGCTCAGAAGCTAACGTAACTGAATATGAAGCTGCAACATTGAGATTCTTAAAATTATTTTATGCACTGGACAGCAAAACAAGATTGAGGATGATCCAGAGTTTGTATGAGAATGAAAAATATATATCTGAACTGGCTCGTGAGCAGGATCTATCGGTTCCCGTAGTATCAAAGCATATAAATATTCTTGAAGAAGCAAATCTCATAAAAAGACATATCTATGGTAAAACGCATGTTCTGGGAATCAACAATAAAGATGTTGCCAGATCACTTGACATCCTCGCACCGACTAAAGATGTGAAAGTAAAAAAAGGTACCAATATCCTTGATATATTGAACGAAGTGGCAATTATCGAAACCAAAAAGTTGAATGGAAAGGAGCAGGTAATCGCAACAAATGGTGATGAAGGATTTTTCATATATGAACTAAACGGGGAGTTCTGCAACCAGACCGTTCAAAAATGTACTATCAGAGAAAACTCAACGGTTGTCTGGAAAAAACTTGAACCCATCGCTAAATTACGCCTGAATATTCGGATTGATGACCAATGATCATTCTCTATGCGTCTTTTAATTGTTTTCCAGCGATCTGCAGGAAGCTGCCAGGCAAAAGTTGTGGATCATAGGCCGGCAGTGGTATTCGCCTGAGTGGTTTTTTGGAAAATTGCTTTTTGCGGTTATTATATATACAATAAACCTGCTTAATGTTAAACAAGTAATATTGATTTAAATCATATTTGGTGGATTTGTGTGATTCCGGCAAACAAAATAGAAAATCAGTGGACAAAAGGGAACATTCTGCGTTTAGCGGCAGCTGAGAATGCTATAGGTCTGCTTCATGCAACAAGAGGAGTTGAAAAAGCCTTCCTTCTTGATGAACATGACATAATACAAATAAGGCAGCTTGAGGTGCAGGATGGGCTAACGGGTTCATCATACTTCGGTAAAAAACGCAATATAGGAGTAAAACAGGCCTTAAGGGCCGATATTTTACTGGCTTTTATAACAAACAAAGACTATGAATGGCCCAGGGATAATCTTAAGATCATGCATGGTGGAGAAATTATCGGAAGGGATATCAGTGATCCTGATGAAATGGACATGTATCAGAATTCCAGTGAACATTGCGTATTCGGAAATATAGTTGTCAATTGTCAAAAGATACGGGAATTGAGGAAGAAGCCTAAAGCTCCAGTCCTTGTGATAAGCGGGAAACCATGGAAAGGAATTGAAAGTATGGATTTTGTTTCTGAAGCTGTGATCGCATCACCCTCGAGACTGACCGATGAGTATCTCAAGTCCAAGATCCTTTCTAAAAGTAAACTACATATCGGAACTTTCCTTCTGGGATTGGATCTGGAATGAAAACATGCGGGAAAAAGAAAAATCACTGTGCTGCAGATTTTGGATACTTAGGATTGTACAGTTCAATGCATGGGAAAATCCCTTCATATTTTGAAGGTATCCAATGGGGCCTGTAGTCAAATAAAAATAATGAGCATCATGTCGTCATGCTTTCGGTGACTTCCTGATTTACTGGCTCATCTGCGCCGGGATTGATAATACTTACCGGAATATTGATTCCACTTTTTTCCAGATAGGCCTTTATCCTGTCCATTGCATGATGTACCATTCCTCCATGTGTGAGGATCAGGCATCTCTGCCCTGCAAGTGCATTGAGTATGGAACGGTCAATGACTCCTGCGGTCACATCGAGGTAAATGTCCTCCTTTTCAGCCAGCAGCTTGCTTTTCTTGCCCATGGCGCCCACACACTCGATACCGTCACGCTTTATGATTTCCGTAAACTCTCCTCCGGAATATCTGGCAGTATCATATACTCCGATAGAGCCTGCCCTGAAGGCCTTCCTGTCCATTTCAACTATGGCAAGGCCATCGTCATGGATGTGGAGTACTTTACAATTTGCGGCTTCATAGTCAGAATTCTGGGCGTATTCGCCATAGAAGACACCGAGGTTGATATAATCTCCCTCTTTTACCTCCGGGGTGACATCCACCCATAGTAAATGCTGGGAACGCAGAGCATGAACAAGATCGGGGATGTCTCTGGGACAACAGTTATTCCTGGCCATCCCTCGCCTTTTGATCTCTTCGTAAATCTCCAGTGTTGCAGGCCTTCTGAGGTGAGCAGCCTTTAACTTCTCGGTCTCCATGAATATCTCTTCCGGCGTGCCTTCGCTGATGATCTTATGCTCGTTCATCAAAAAGATGTAATCTGCCCAGCTATAGGCCAGGTCTACGTCATGAGTTGAAATAATTATGGTCTTTCCAAAATAGCTCTGTTCGTTGAGCAGGTCCATTACTTCATCGGCACCCACCGGGTCCAGATTGGCAAGAGGTTCATCAAGGATGATTATCTCAGGGTCCATGGCCACAATGCCTGCGATCGCAACCCTTTTTTTCTGACCTCCGCTTAAGTGGTGAGGTGGCTTGTCCTTCAGGTGCATCAGTCCGACATATTCCAATGTCTTGTGAACGATCTCCTGTACCTTCTCTTTTGAATAGCCCAGGTTTGTGGGTCCGAAGGCAACATCTTGGTAAATAGTGGGAGCGAATATCTGGTCGTCTGAGTTCTGAAAAACAATACCGATGTTCTTTCTAACCTCTCTGAGGGACTTTGAATCGTATTTCAATGACTTGCCATGAAAGAGTATCTCTCCTTTCTTTGGTCTGTGAGTACCGTTCATTGAAAGGAACAGTGTGGATTTGCCTGAACCATTACGTCCGACGAAAGCTATTTTCTTGCCTTTTTCAATCCTGACGCTAATGTCCTCCAGGGCAACCGTACCGTCCGGATATGAAAATGTAAGATTCTTTGTTTCTAATATCGTCATTGTTTTCACCTCAAACAAAAGGCATGTCCCTGGTAAGGTAGAATACTGCTATAACCAGTGCGAAGTAAGCTGATGTCAGTGCAATCTCTGCCAACTTAACAGGTCTTTTTTCGTCGAATACTATCAGCTTTCCGTCATAGCATCTTGAGTTCATTGATAAATATAGCTTTTCTCCCTGTTCCCATGACCTTATGAAGAGATTTGTGCCGAGCATTACCATTGAATTGAAAGACGTCCTGAAGTCCTTGTATCCAAGCCTGACTGTTTGTGCGTATTTTACACTCATTGCAACTTCCAGAAAGACGAATATATAGCGATACATCATCATCGCGATTTCGATAAAAGAATCAGGGAATTTTGTTGCCTTTAGCACCGAGAACAGTTCTATCATTGGGGTGGTCAGGGAGAGGAAGAACAGACATGACATACCTCCCAGGGTCCTTGCAAGCACCAGCAGAGCCATATTAAGTCCTTCTGAACTTACACCGAGCGTGAAACCCAGTACATCAAATGCAAAAAGGTTAACGCCTTCTCCAAAGAAAAATGCTATTATTATAACACTTACAAGTACAAAACCAGCAGGTACTGCCAGTAATCTCATGTAGAATTTTGCAGGGATCTTTCCAAAAGAAACTGTTGCGAAACCCATGCATAAAGCTATGATTAAAGGAACGAAGGGGGAGTTGGATGAAACACCTGCAAGAATCCCAAAGGTAACTATGGCTAACTTGAGCCAGTTGTTTTTATATCTAAGAGGACTTAGTACGGCGTAGTCATCCAGTATATGAGCCATGTTTCAACCCTGTTTGATTAACTATAAGTAAAATTGATTTTATTTGTTTTTGCTTACATATGTAAGGAAATAAGATATTTTACTTATTGATAAGCATTTCGTTTGAAACCACTATCAGTAAGAAGTTAAATCTTAAAAGTAAAACCACACTGCAAAGTTTGCTTGGAACTATACTGGTAGATATCTTCCATTAATATTAAAGGTAAATTGATTTCTGTAATTAATCTGACATGGCCAAATAAAAAGAAGAAATGAAGGGGGTTATGCCTCTTTCGAAGAGGCATAATGAATGGTGTTAGTTTGCCTCGCTCTTTCCTTTATAATATCCAATCACGTATCCAATTATAACTGCACCGAATGCTGCCTGAAGAGCAAAGAGCAGACTTTCGGTCTCGCCACCAGGGGGTTCAAAGCCGATACCACCGAACCAGGGTTCATAATCGGGATTTATGCTTGCAATTACATCTTCTGCTGCACCGTCTGCACCGCCGAATTCAGAATCCGGGTTGGCCGCTACTCCATAGAGGAACTGTACTGCAAACAGTATCACAATTATGCCGACAATATATTCTAATTTCATTGCATGGTCTCCTTGAGTTTTGTGACAGCAGATGATGTGAGTACATTAAGGTCCACGAGCACATCGCTCTTTATCTGTACCACATACTTCATGATCAATGCAGTGAGTGCACCTTCCATGATTGCAAGGGGTACCTGTGTTGTTGCAAAAACAGCTGCAAATGCTGTGAACGATCCAAGCACGCCGCCTTCTGCCGAAGGGAATGCCAGAGCAAGCTGTAAGGAAGTTACGACATAGGTCACCCAGTCTGCAATGGCTGTTGCGAGGAATACATTCAGATAGAAATTCATGCCTGCCTTTGATGCTGCTTTGTAGAACATGAATGCAACAAAAGGACCGGCTATCCCCATTGAAAACACGTTTGCACCCAGCGTGGTCAGACCGCCATGTGCCAGGAACAGTGACTGGTACAGCAGTACGATTACGCTTAATACGGCAGTAATGGCAGGTCCAAAGAGGATTGCTGACATGCCTGTACCGGTTGGGTGAGAGGAACTTCCTGTCACTGAAGGAAGTTTCAGGGATGAAAGCACAAATATAAATGCACCTGCAACGGCTAGCAAGGGCACTACTTCACGCCTCTCGCTAACCAGTTTGTTCAGCTGGTACATACCATACAATATTACGGGAATAGAGATCACAAACCATATCTGCCACCATGGAGAGGGCAGAAAACCTTCGAATATATGCAACTAGTATCACCTTCTATTTTATAATGAATGCAAATCAACTATATTTGATTTTTACAAATTGTTGTAATTTGTTATTGCATATAAAGATAACGATTCGCTCTATGGATAATTGTCGTAAGCTAAAATAGTAATATGAATATGTGTTTTAGCAACTTATATGTCCTATATAGTCCACGTCTTTCCAGGTTAGTTAATTATCTATCTGAAAATACGCTGAATTGAGAGTGGTGTAATTATATATCTGTAAATAAAAAAAGTAAATTTACTTGATATTACCTGATAACCAGCAGGCAATACATGTTTGATGTGTTTGCAGGGGGTTCAGCTGTGCTACCACAAACCGCTCTCTCATCAGGGTATCCGATATTCTCATAGATGCAGATTCTGGCATCGATGTTCATATCCTCCAGGATCTCCGCCACTTCCACGGGTCCGAATGTATCGGCGGGAAGCATGAATATATTCTTGCCAAGTTCCAGCTCGCTTATCAGTGCTTCCTTTGCGGGAGCAGGATCCCTGCCGTGGGCTGTTATCATGGCAAGGTTTGACATCTCAACATGAAAACGAGCACATGCAGCCTGTATGGACGATACTCCCGTAATTACCCTGTCATTTTCTGATGCGAACTTCCCAAGCCCTGAGAACATAGGGTCTCCTGTGGAAAGTATGACTGCGTCAGCAGGCAGGAGGTGGAGATTTTTGAAACTCTTGATGGGATGGGCTTCAGACTTTATATGGTCCTGCGCAAGTTCGATAGCCCTTTTGGAACCATACACGACAGGGGCATTGCTTATAGCTTCAATGGCTTCCTGTGTAAGCATCTTCGGACCGACACCCACACCCACGACTATCATTCTTTCTCACCGCTGTCCATGAGCACCGTGCCGTCCCTGTGAACGATCACAATACGGGCACCATTTCCTTTTTCAACTGCCATGTTGAAGGCTTTTTTAAGCCGCTCATTTTCAGGATCCAGTTCCAGCATTTCAACGACAGTGGCATAACCGCTGTCTTTGAGCATTTCAGGATCTCCCCATTTGAGGACAAGTCCCGGGAGGCCACATATCACAACATCTCCTTTTGCAGCTTCCAGTGCCTCGCTGATACGGCTGCCAGCAAGTACGACGGTATGGTCCGGGAACAGCATGGTAGAATATCGTATTCCGATCCTTCCGGTTGTGAGTACAACTTTATCGGAATCCCGAATTAGATCGCCTTTCATCTCTCCCAGATGGTCGTTCCAAGGCTCGACAAAACCGGTGGTCCCGAGAATTGAAATTCCGTCAATAACTCCGATACGGCTGTTGAGTGTCTTTTTAGCGATCTCTTTTCCTTCCGGAAGATAGATCGTAACTTCGGCACCCTTTAAGCCCAGTTCCTCCACAGCCTCTTTTATAGATGTCTTTATCTGTTCCATGGGGCGCGGATTGATTGCAGGGTGTCCTTTTTTGGATTCAAGGCCGCTTCGGGTAACAATACCTATTCCCTGACCCGCATAGACATTTATCTCATCCGCTTCCTTTGCATCGGCTACGAATTCAAGGCCTCTTGTAATATCTGACTCATGGTCATTATTGATTTTTTCCACAACCGCATGTCCGTTATTTGCCCTGACATCAATTTCGGCACGCAGTCCCACTGGTGTGGGTACAGAAACATGTTTTATGTCTTTCTTAAGTGACATCACAGCTGCCTTTGCAGCCAGTGCGGCGGTTGTCCCGGTGGTATATCCTCTCTTCAGAACAGAGCCGTCGCTCAACACAACAAGCATTCCGCTCCTTATGCCATCTTCGAGCTCCTTGCGGGGCATTTTTGAGCGATCAAGCCATTCATCTGGAATCTTGGATTTATTTACCGGGTCGATCATCTCAGGTCAATTGTACTCCATACTTTTAAAATTTACCGACCTTATCCGGTTCTTCCGAACATACGTCCCAGTTTGTCTTTCGTGAAGGATATCATGGTTGGTCGGCCATGCGGACATGTATATGGATTTTCACACATCATAAGCTGTCTGATAAGTTCCTGCATCTGCTCAGATGTGCATTCTGCCCCGGCCTTTATTGCCGCCCTGCAAGCCATGGTGCTGCAAAGCCTTTCATAAATTTCAGTATCCTCCTTTACCCTGCCCTGTGAGAGCAGATCGGATATTATGTCATGAACTACCGTTGTGTCCTCTACTTTTCCGAATATGCTGGGTGTTGTTGTAACCACATAGCTGTTCTGCCCGAATTCGGATATTGCAAAACCCATCTGCTCCAGTGACGGGATATAATCCTCGATAATGGTCTTCTCCTTTATACTGAGGTCAAGGGTCACGGGGGTTATCAGTTCCTGCCAGCCCAGCTCCTTCATTTTCAGCACCTGCTCGTACATGATACGTTCATGTGCAGCATGCTGATCGATCAGGATAAGTTTATCTTCGCTTTGGACTATGAGATAGAGGTCTGCGAACTGGCCGTATATACTGACATCACTGGTATTGAGCGGACCCTGTACATCAGAAGCTGTTTCGCTGTCATGCTGGACCTGCAGCCTTTCGCTTTTCTTCAATCTCCTCTGTGTATCTTTAAGGGGATAGTGGTATGCTTCCCTGGCTTCCTTTACAACTGCAGCTTTCTCCCTGACCTCTGCATCAGATATGTAACTCTCTGTCTGTTGCCTGTCATCAGCACTTATGCTTTCTGATGATGCTTCTTTTTTTTCTTCTGCCGTTGATGTGCTTTTCACAGGTCCCGATATGGTTGACTGGAATGCGGTCTCCTTTTTTCCGACCTTTGCCTCGGGGATGAGGTCCGTTGAAGCCAGAGCATCCTCCACCGCCCTGATTATCATATTTTCAATCTCTTTTTCATGACTCAGGCGCACTTCCCTCTTGGTGGGATGTACATTGACATCCACAAATTTCGGGTCTATTGTGAATTTCAAAAAAGCTGCGGGGTATCTTCCCTTCGGAAGCAGGGTGTAGTAGCCCAGTCTTACAGCATTACTTATGAGTCTTGATGAAATGCTCCTGCCGTTTATGAAAAATGCCTGCAGGTCATTCCCGCTTCTTGTAAGTTCCGGCTTTGACACATACCCAGATATGGACACAAGGTCTGACTCGAATTCCAGCGGGATCAGTGAACGCGCCACATCCGCACCATAAAGATGGACTATGCTGTCCAGAAGATCACGTGAGCTGGGCGATCTTACTATTTCTTTGCCATCACTTACAAGGGTAAAGGAAATATCGGGATATGAGATTGCATATCTTGTTACAACATCGGTTATATGTGCCAGCTCGGTCCTCATGCTTTTCAGGTACTTTCTGCGGGCGGGTGTGGTATAGAAAAGGTCTTCCACGGAAATCGTGGTCCCCACCGGAGAGCCTGCGGCTGAAATGCTTTTCAGACCCTTGTTGTCCACGACCACTTTGGTGCCTGATATGTCTTCCTTCTGCCTTGTGACCATCTCCACTTTTGCAACCGAGGCGATGGAAGCAAGTGCCTCTCCCCGGAAGCCAAGGGTCATTACACTATTGAGGTCTTCGATAGTTTTTATCTTACTGGTGGCATGTTTCTGAAAGGCCAGTGATGCATCCTTATGGCTCATTCCTGTACCATTATCAACAATAGTAATATTTTTCGTACCCGACCCCCTTATTTCCACTCGAATATCGGTGGCATATGCATCTATGGAATTGTCAATAAGTTCTTTTACAACGGATGCGGGTCTTTCTACAACCTCTCCTGCTGCTATTTTGTTGATGGTGGAATCATCAAGAATCTTTATTCCGGAACTCTGCGTATCGCATGTCCTGTCAGCCATTTTACTTTCCTCTTATTTCACAGATTTACATTATTAACTCAAAAGGTATCCTGGAATACACATAGTTTTCCTTTATTCTTATACGCTAACAAATGGGTACTATCAGCAAGTATTATATCTGTTCATGTTTGTAGGGACTCCATAAACACAGAAGGTTTTAGATGAGTAATCCCGGAGAACTTAAAAAAATAGTACCTCTACTTGCACTTTTAACAGCCTTCCCGGCATTTTCCACGGATATGATCCTGCCGGCAATTCCTTCTCTTGCAGTAATATGGGACCAGCCTCTGGCAGTGGTCAATCTGATACTGATATCCTTTTTTGTAACCTATGGTTTTTTCCTGCTCTTCTACGGACCAATCTCTGACAGGTACGGCCGCAGGAGACCGTTGATAGCCGGTATTTTACTCTATATACTTGCCAGCATGCTCTGTGCGGTGGCAAACAGTGCTGCTACACTGATATCATTTCGCATACTGCAGGCCGCAGGGGCTGCAGCCAGCGCTTCCCTGTCAATGGCCATGACCAAGGACATCTTTTCCGGAAAAGAGAGGGAAAGGATACTTGCCTATATCGCGATCATCATGGCCCTGGCTCCCATGTTCGCCCCGATAGTGGGAGGATGGATACTGATCTACCTTTCATGGCACTGGATATTCTTTACCCAGGGTATGATGGGTGTACTTGGCCTTCTAGGTGTAATAAGGACGCCTGAGACACTGAAAGAGTTCTCGCAAACCCCTCTGTCAAAGGTCATGCACTCCTATGGGAATCTCCTGCTCAACAAAAGTTACATTGTCATGGTCCTGGTCATGTCCGTCAGTCTTCTGCCATTGTACAGTTTCGTTGCAGGTTCCTCGGATCTTTACATCAACGGATTCGGTCTGAGCGAGCAGACTTTCAGCTACCTGTTCGCGTTCAATGCCCTGGCCCTGATGGCCGGCTCCATGTCATGCCTGAAAATATCTCAGAGAACGGATTCAAAGTATCTGATGACCGCCGGTTTTGGAGGCATCCTGCTGGGAGGTATCCTGATCCTGGTAACAGGGCAGCACGGTCCTTGGAGCTTTGCCATACCCATGGCAATGATCACTTATTCAATCGGTATTAGCAGACCGCCAAGCAATCACCTGGTATTGGAACAGGTTCGCAAGGATGCGGGTGCTGCATCCTCCCTGTTGATATTTACCTATTTCACCCTGGGAGGTCTGGGTATGTGGGTTGTATCCCAGAACTGGATGAACCGGATCGATATACTGGGTGCCATTGCCCTTGGCTGCGGTGCCTTTGTGCTGTTTTCCTGGATGTTATTACAAAAAAGAAGTATCGGTGTTGTTGCCGATGAGTAAAACCGATATGTAGGCTTAGGCTCTCACTTATTTTTCCCTTTTTCCCGAGAGTTTATCCTTGATCCTGTTCAGCTCGTTGAGTGCTTCAAGGGGTGTCAGTGAATTGATGTCAAGAGCCTTTATATCCTCAATTACAGGATCAGGTTCCTGCTCTTCTCCTGATGCGTTCTGGTCAAAGAGGACGACCTGCGTATATTTGGCGCTGCTGCGTTTTTTCCTGTCCGCCCTGTTGCCGTTTCCGATTGCGCTCTCATTCTCTATGTCCTCCAGTATTTCCTTTGCCCTGCTGGTAACATTATGCGGGACGCCTGCAATCCTTGCAACATGGATACCGTAGCTCTTGTCGGTTGCACCGGGAACGATCTTTCGCAGGAATACCAGCTCGTCACCTTCTTCCTTTACTGCGATGTGGAAGTTCTTCACCCTTTTCAGGGCGGCTTCGAGATCCGTTAGCTGGTGATAGTGAGTGGCAAAGAGTGAGCGTACGCCAACCCTGCCTTTGTTATGGATATATTCCACCACGGCCCTTGCAATGCTGTATCCGTCGTAGGTACTTGTACCCCTGCCAACCTCATCAAGCAAAACCAGGCTTTTAGGGGTTGCATTGTTCAGGATATTGGCAAGTTCCACCATTTCCACCATGAAGGTACTCTGTCCGCTGGCAAGATCGTCAAAGGCCCCGACCCTTGTGAACACGCGGTCCACAATACCGATGGAAGCATGGGATGCAGGTACAAAAGAGCCTGCCTGTGCCATTATCACAATCATCGCTATCTGGCGCATGTACGTGGACTTACCTGCCATGTTCGGTCCTGTGATCAGCATGAACTGATTGTTCTGGCAGTCCATTTCGGTATCGTTGGGTACAAAACCTCCAGGTGTTGAGTTTTCCACGACCGGGTGCCTGCCGTCCCTTATGAGCATCCTGCAGTCACTGGTAATTGCAGGGCGTACGTAATTGTTGTTTGCCGCCACTTCCGCCAGGTTTGCAAGCACGTCCAGAGTCCCTATCATGAATGCGGTATTCTGCAATTGCTGTGCATGCTCTGCAACGATGGAATTAAGCTCGCAGAACAGTTCATATTCAAGGGCTGTGGCCTTGTCGTCAGCAGACAGTATCTCGCTCTCACGCTCCTTTAGTTCCGGGGTGTAGAACCTTTCGGCATTTGTCATTGTCTGCTTGCGTATATAGTCGTCCGGAACCTGGGATATATTGGCCTTTGTGACCTCGAGATAGTAGCCGAATACTTTGTTGTAGCCGACCTTGAGTGATTTGATCCCTGTCCTGTCACGCTCTTTCTGCTGGAACTCAGCAATCCAGTGTTTCCCGTCCTTTGAAAGGCTCTTAAGCTCGTCAAGCCTTTCATTGTAGCCGGATTTTATCATTCCTCCGTCCCTGACACTCACCGGAGGCTCTTCAACTATAGCCCTGTCTATCAAGTCTTCAAGCTCGTCAAGTTCGGTGAAGGATAAGAGTTCCGAAGCAACATCTTTCAGAAGGTTGGAATCAGGACATTCTTTTAGTGATTCGATAATCTGCGGTACTGCCTCGAGTGATCTTTGCAGGGATATGAGGTCCCTTGCATTCGAGTTACCATACATCACCCTTCCAACCAGCCTTTCCATGTCCTTTACCTGAGACAGGTGTGACCGCAGGTCAAAACGCACAAGTGTATTGGATTCAAGTTCCGCGACAGCGTCAAGCCTGTCATTGATCTCATCCACTGAGATAAGAGGTTTTAGCAGCCATTTCTGCAACAGCCTGCTGCCCATGGGTGTCTTTGTCTCATCCAGAACATTCAATAAAGTGGAGTCATTTCCCTCCCCCCGTACGTTCTTTACGATCTCGAGATTGCGAAGGGTGATGGCATCAAGCACCATGAACTCGGAATCAAAATAGGTCTTGAGATGCTGTACATGTGAGAGTTCCCTCATCTGGGTATCAACCGCATACTTTAGTGCCGCTCCGGCGGATGATACTGCAAATGGAAGCTCACTGCATCCCATTCCTTCAAGTGTGGACACATTGAAGTGCTCTGTCAGGAGTTTGTTTGCAGTCCCCTCCTCAAAGGCGTACTCATCATATTCATGGATGATGATCTTCAGTTCCCTGAAACGCTCCAGCAGTTTCTCATCTTCTTTAAGTGAAGGCGGCATGATGCACTCGGAGGGGCGCATACGGGCGACCTCGCTGGCTATCCGGTCATAGGGTGCCTCATCCGTAAGCTGTGTTGTGAGGAACTCTCCTGTGGATATGTCCAGGCAGGCCAGCCCGAAATCCTTATCCTCTCCGTACAGGGCCATGAGATAGTTACTGGATGCGTCCGCGAACATGGAGGGATCGATGGCTGTACCCGGGGTGACCACCCTGACAACACCGCGCTTAACAACGCCCTTTGCCTGCTTCGGGTCCTCAAGCTGCTCGCATATGGCTACCTTGTAGCCTTTCTTGATAAGCCGCGGGAGATAATTGTCAATGGCATGGTAGGGGATACCTGCAAGGGGCATCTTTTCCCCATCCTTTCCCTTTCCGCGGGTGGTAAGCGTTATATCAAGCTCTCTTGCTATTGTCTTTGCATCCTCTCCGAAGGATTCGTAGAAATCCCCCATCCTGAAGAATATGAGGGCATCCTTATGCTCTTCCTTGGCAGCATAATACTGCTGCATGGCAGGGGTCAGCTTTTTCATAATAATCGTCAAATGATTTTTTCCCAGACTATCTGGGTGTTAGTATTTTTGTGTTTGCATTGGAAGATGTGGCAAAGGCTCTCTATCCATCTTCAATTTTCAGTATCGTTTTTATTGTTTGGATACGTTTTGCCGTATAAATTCTGACAGTTTACAGGTGAAAAAATGATAATCTTCTCAGGCGGCACAGGCACACCAAAACTCTTGAACGGACTTCGCAGAATAATTCCCGAGCAGGAAATCACGGTAGTGGTGAACACCGCAGAGGACCTGTGGGTATCCGGGAACCTTGTCACGCCTGATATTGATACGGTACTTTATCTCTTCTCCGACAGGATCGACCTGAAGAAATGGTGGGGAATCGAAGGTGACACCTATCGTACCCATGAGGCCATGAAGGCTCTCGGGCACAAGGAAAGAATGATGCTCGGTGATCTTGACCGCGCAACCCATATCATCCGCTCGGACTATCTGCGTAAAGGGTATACGCTATCTGAAGCTATTATTAAGTTATCAGAATCTATGGGCATAAAAGCCAGGGTCCTGCCCATGTCGGATGACCCGGTATCAACAACAATCGTCACACCAGCAGGAAGGATGCATTTTCAGGATTTCTGGATAGGTGAACGCGGAGAACCTGAGGTTCTGGAAGTTTTCCAGGAAGGTATTGCTGCTGCCACCATATCGCCTGAGGTCATGAAGGCTCTGGAAAACGAAGATGAGGTACTGATCGGGCCAAGCAATCCCATAACAAGCATCGGTCCTATTATAGCGATTCCAGGCATGACGGATATCCTCAGGAATAAGAAAGTGATCGCTGTAAGTCCCATTATAGGAAATGAAGCGGTGAGCGGTCCGGCCGGAAAATTGATGCAGGCCAGGAGCTTGGATGTATCTTCGGCAGGTGTTGCGGCTTTCTACAGGGAGTTCCTGGACACCTTTATTATAGACGAAAAGGATACTACGCAGGATGATGCTTTTGAAGATGCAGGCTGCAAAGTGGTGCGTGCGGATACCATGATGAGGTCCGTGGATGTTAGTGTGGGGCTTTCGGAGTTGATTCTCCGTGAGTTTGACGTCATGCGCTAGTTTTAACAGTATCTTGTGAATCCATTTACTTTCTGCAGGAAATTATATGTAATATCCAATTTTTATCAAACATAATGGCCAAAAAGAGATATGGCAAGAGAATACTGGTACTTTTATGGTTGCTTCTCTTAGTCAATGCTTTCTGGTTTGGTCTCTCAGAGCTTAATGAGCCAGACAAAGCTCCTGTTGATCCTCCTGCTGAAGTTGCTGCTCGCGTTGATCACACTAATTCCATTGGTATGGATTTCGTTGAAATACCCGCAGGTGAGTTCATGATGGGTTCCGGAGATGGCCGGGCAGGTCCTGTTCGTAAAGTAACCATCGGTGAATCCTATTATCTTGGTAAGTACGAGGTCACCCAGGAACAGTGGGTTATGGTAATGGGTTATAACTCTTCTTATTTTGATGGTGATAACAATCCGGTGGAACAGGTCTCATGGAATGATGCACAGGAATTCGTTAAGAGGCTGAACGAAATGGAAGGGACTGATAAGTACCGGCTTCCTTCTGAATCCGAGTGGGAGTATGCCTGCAGGGCTGGCACTACTACCTTCTACTCCTTTGGTGATAGTGCATCCTATCTGGATGACTATGCCTGGTATGATACAGATCCATATAATGGTGATCAGCCGGGAGATCGAACTCATCCGGTTGGCTGGAAGAAAGCGAATCTCTGGGGTCTGTATGATATGCATGGAAATGTGCATGAATGGTGTCAGGATATCTATCATGACTCCTATCTCGGTACACCTGATAATGGTAGTGCTTTTGAAAAGATAGATCCAGATGTTGGTGCTTCTGGTGATGCTAGCCTGCAAATAGATCTTAACGTCAAAAGGGTTTTACGCGGTGGAAGTTGGAGTAGCACTCCTCGGTATTGTGGCTGTGCTTACCGTACCTATGATGATACGGAAGACGCCGACTATGACCGTGGTTTTCGTGTTCTTATGGAAATCTAACCATTTATACAGAAATTCAAGGTTCTTGTTTTTTAACTCTGACAGTTTATTTAATAAATACGTTTTTATTATTTTAATCACTAAATACTTGCAGATGTAATTGAAATCCGCTTTAACGAATAATTTTATAAAAACTGCAAGGTGAAAATGTGGGTGATGAATGGAATATTGATCTGAAGATCCCTGACATAGGGACGATGATCACACTACTGTCGACTGCTATATGTTCTGTTATTCTCAGTGCCGCAGAGATCGCATATACGATGATGTGGATCACTGCCGCCTATGAGAGGAACGGTAAGGATTTCTTCATTGATCTTCTGACAGCAGAGACGCTGACATGGACTGCCGAATATATCGTTGTCGCAGGTTCGCTTCTGCTATTGTCATCAATGGTCTTCCTGCTTTCGACGGCATATGCATTGTACGAACTTAACGGACTTTCACAGGATGAGGAAAAGAAGATACACAGGAAAATCCTCTTCGGACTCTTTGCCGTGGGACTTGTATTGCTCTTTATGGCACTGATATCCGCGATTATACTGAGGTACCTGTAATTACGATCATAAAGGATTCTTTGCTCAGGAAGGAGATAAAATGAGCCTGAATATCAGCGGGACCATAAAAGAGGTCCCAAAGCAAACAGAAACTCCTGCGGTTTCACCGGAGGAAGTTGCAAAAACAGCTACCAGGACGGAAAGGGTTCTGTATCCCGTATCTGCCATCGTGGGTCAGCAGAAAATGCTTCGTGCCCTGATTCTGAACACAATCAATCCGTCGATCGGCGGTGTGCTTATACGCGGTCAGAAAGGAACAGCTAAATCGACCGCTATCAGGGGACTGGCAGAGGTACTGCCTGAGATCGAGGTGATAGAAGGATGTCGGTTCAACTGCGATCCCGCAGATTCTGATAAGTTCTGCTGGGAATGCATGGAAAAGAAAATGAACGGCAACCTCCGGGTGCACAAGCGCCAGATGAAGGTTGTGGATCTGCCTGTCGGTGCCACGGAAGACAGGGTTGTGGGCAGTCTTGATATCGAAAAGGCGGTCCGCCAGGGTGTCCAGGCATTCGATCCGGGCATACTCGCTCAGGCCAACAGGGGAATTCTCTATGTGGATGAGATCAACCTGCTTGACGATTTCGTGGTGGATGCCCTGCTCGATGCTGCAGCAATGGGTGTGAACACCGTGGAGCGTGAGGGTGTGAGTGTAAGCCATCCTGCAAACTTCATAATTGTCGGCAGTATGAACCCAGAAGAGGGTGAGCTCAGGCCGCAACTGCTCGACAGGATTGCCCTGCAGGTGGAGGTCACGGGTATCTTCGATGTGGAGCAGCGTATCGAGATCGTTGAAAGGAGAAACCAGTTCAACGATGATCCGAAGCATTTCATCCGTGAGTTCGAGACCGAGCAGGAAAAACTGCGCTCAAAGATACTAAAGGCAGTACAGCTTCTCCCGAGGGTGAGCACCACAAGGGAGAACCTGCGTACCATAGCCGAGATATGTATCGCTTTCAATGTGGACGGACATCGTGCAGATATCATGATAGAGCGTGCGGCCCGCACCAATGCAGCTTATGAAGGACGGGAACGTATCACAAATGACGATATTATCGAGGCCGCAGAGATGGTCCTGCCTCACAGGATGCGCAAGAAGCCGTTCGAGGAAGAGGAATTCAGCGCGGACCAGCTACGTGCGGTAGTCGAGGGCAATATCTGAAAGGAGGCCGGGTATGAGCAGTGAAGAAACCGTCCTGCGCCTGCGCAGGAACCTGTCAGGGAAATATGACATCAGAGTTATGTATGTAGATGAACCTGTACTCGGTCTGCGCATTCCCGGAAGATCCGTATCCGATATCTCAAAGGTGGATACGGATACGCTCTACAATTTGCTGTATCTGAATATCGAACAGCTAAGGCCTGCAGAGATTGAGTCTGTTTACTTAATAGCCGATTCCGATCACCTGAAAGTGGACCCGGTTCTTTTCTTCAAACCATTTCTGCAGGGAGATGCTTCCTATGATCCCGCTATATTCGGGATGGGCGATTCTCTATCCGAAGGTATCGAGGAGATTAAGGAAGACGAAACCCCTGAAGATAAAACGCTCACTGAAGAGGCGGGTAATGAAGTAACTGTTAACAATGAGTTCGATTTGGTTTCGGAGAATGTTTCTCCGGAAGAAAGCTCGCCTGATGTTCCGGAGGAAGGTGATGACAGTTCCATGATGGAAATAGAACTGGGTCCGGCTTACTCTGAGACTAAAGACCTGCCTGATGGCAGAGATGAAATACTGCGGCCGCAGGACGGGGATTGTTCTGAGATATTCTCCCGGCCAGCTTCGGATAGTGATACCGGAGTTGTCGTGGAACTGACTCCCAGGATCTATGTTCCAGGCGGGGAGTACGAATCTGATGACGTCGTATCTTCACAGGAACAGGATGATATCGCCCCGGATAAGATGCCAGAAAAGATTAAAAAGGATCTTCAGGATGACCGGGTTGTGGGAAAGATACTCAACGATTTTGCCAGAAATTCCCAGAAAAAGAGGCTTGCTTCGGGCAGGCTCAAGTCCGGCAGACGTGCTGAAGTGCTGACCAAGGGTAAGCGTGGTCGCTATGTCAGGTACAGGATGCCCGGAGAGAAGATAACGGATATCGCGATAGCACCAACGGTAAGAGCGGCGGCACATCATGCAAAGGACGGGAAGATCGAGATCAAAAAGAGCGATATAAGAGAAAAGGTACGCAGAAGGCGTATTTCCAGCCTGATAAATATAGTCTTTGACACTTCCGGTTCCATGGATGACCATGAGAAGATAAGGATCACAACGGATGTGGTCATAGCCCTGCTGAAAGACGCCTACCAGAAACGTGATAGGGTGTCCCTGGTGACCTATTGTGGCAGGTCCGCAGAACTGGTACTTCCATTTACATCGTCAGTGGAAGCTGCCAAACGCTATCTTGAAAAGGTACCCTTCGGAGGTACGACACCCCTTGCATCGGGTATGCTTACAGGACTGGATACTCTTCTGAGAGAGCTGAAAAAAGAACCCTCCGCAGTTCCGATTATGATACTCGTCACGGATGGAACGGCAAACAGTTCCCTGAATCTTGGTGGCAATATAAGGCGTGAGATCATGCAGGTCTGCAGGCAGATATCCAATTATCACATCAATCTGCTTGTCATAGACATTAGTGAGAATGGTTCAACACTTTCACAGGAAGTAGCCATGCAGAGTGGTGGCAGCTACTATCACCCGAGGTCTCTCAACAGGGAGGATATTTATTCTGCAATATGCGAGGAAAGGAACTCCAGGACAGACTTTGCGGCAGTGTGACTTTTTTTCCTGCATCAAAACATTCGTTTCATCTCTACTTTCAATTTCTGCCTGGTCAACATCACCTTTAATCTCAGAGGTACAAACGTTTAATACGCTATATTGTACTATAGTTCACTATGGCCACGACGATACAGATCAGTGAAGAACTGCGGGCTGAACTGGCAAATCGGAAACTCTTCTCAAGGGAGACCTATGAAGAGGTCATCTGGGACCTGTTAGAGGACACCAAGGAGCTTTCAGCTGAAACTAAAAGAGAGATAAAAGAATCACGTGAGCAGATCAGGGCAGGTAAATTTTCAACTCTGGAAGAGATCAGGGATGAGCTGGGTCTATGACGTATAATATTATCTTTTCTGAAAACGCAAAAAAGCAGTTTCAGAAGCTTGAGCAAAATGTGCAGAAAAGGATAATAGCATCTCTTGAGAGGATCAGGATACGCCCCGAAAGCTATATCTCAAAACTTGTGGGTGACCCGGGTTATAAGTACAGGGTGGGAGACTACAGGATCATCCTTGACCTTGACAATGAGAACCTGTACATACTTGTAATTAAGATAGGGCACAGGAAGAAAATCTATAAGAGATGAATTCTTTCCGTCCAGCTCTGCAGTAACGGATGTCTTGAAAAATAGCCGATACTGATACTCACCAAAAATCATCTAGTATAATCTGCAATTTGCAGGCAATATGGGACCCTCTTTATATAATGTCAGATATTA
Source organism: Methanolobus zinderi (assembly GCF_013388255.1). Taxonomy (NCBI): domain Archaea; kingdom Methanobacteriati; phylum Methanobacteriota; class Methanomicrobia; order Methanosarcinales; family Methanosarcinaceae; genus Methanolobus; species Methanolobus zinderi. The sequence goes on along the minus strand of NZ_CP058215.1, from coordinate 2,373,236 downwards.
GCCATAACTATGCTGGAAAAACTTCATGATTCATTACTGAAAGCTCCCATCGTTCACAGGGGAGAATACCACTACTTCATTCATCCGATATCCGATGGTGTGCCGTTCCTTGAACCGGAACTGCTTGATGAGATCACGGAGCATATAATGGAGATAGCTGATACGGATGTTGACAGGATCGTTGCCATTGAAGCAATGGGTATCCCTCTTGCCACTGCCCTCTCTTTGAAAACAGGTATTCCTTTCTCTATCATACGCAAGCGTCCCTACGAGCTGGATGGCGAAGTCATCCTGTCCCAGAAGACAGGTTATTCTAAGGGTGAGCTCTTCATAAATGCGATAAAGAAAGGCGACCGTGTTCTGATCGTTGATGATGTTATCAGTACGGGAGGAACACTGATGGCACTCATCAGCGCCCTGAAAGAGATTGGTGCCGAGGTGAGCGATACGATTGTTGTAATCGAACGTGGTGAGGGAGTTGCCGGCATGCGTGAGCTTGGATTTGATGTCAGGACACTGGTCCGGATAAATGTTGATGAGAACGGTGTCTCTATTGAGGAATGACATGGAAAGAGAGGGTTTTGATTTTCAGATAGATCGTATTATATCTATTGTCAGGGACAGTGATGCAAAACTTGTGGGACTGCAGTTTCCAGAAGGATTCAAGCGCCGCTCACCCGGCATAGCAGCTCGTGTTGAAGAGGAGACGGGAACCAGTGTGATCATATCGGGAAATCCCTGTTTTGGTGCATGCGATCTTGATGTAGCCCTGCTGGACAGGGTTGATATTATGTTTCATTTCGGGCATGCTCAGCTTGATGACAATACACTTTCAGGCAAGGTCTATTTCATTGAAACACGCTCCAGTGCAGCCATTAGTGAGGTTGTTGAGAATGCCATTTCTGAACTAAGAGGACAGAAAATAGGTCTTATCACCACCGTCCAGCATGTACATAAACTGGAGGACGCCTGCAGGATACTGGAAGCCGATGGTAAGGAATGTGTGATAGGTACAGGTGACAGCAAGATAGCATATCCCGGGCAGGTGCTCGGATGTAATTTCTCTGCGGCCCGCAGTGAGGAATGTGACGAATATCTTTACATCGGAAGCGGAGAATTCCACCCTCTTGGAGTTTCACTTTCAACAGGAAAGAGAGTGCTTGTGGCGGATCCGTTTGTCAATGAGATACGTGAGGTCGATCCATCGAGGATACTCAAGCAGAGAAGTGTCGTGATAGCAAAATCCCTGGATGTTAATGTTTTCGGGATAGTTGTATCCTCAAAGCCGGGACAGGAAAGGCTGGAGCTGGCCGGGAGACTGAAAGATATTGCGTTAAAGCATGGAAAGCAGGCCCATATATTGTCCATGGACCTTGTGACACCAGACCAGCTTCTGCAGTTTAAGGTGGACGCCTTTGTGAATACCGCCTGCCCGAGACTTGCGATCGATGAAGTTGGCAGGTTCCATGCTCCCATGCTCACCCCGCAGGAGTTTGAGATTGTACTTGGCGAGAGGGAATGGGATAATCCTGTCTTTGATGAGATAACGGGTGAGTGAGTGAAACAGCGCAGACTTGAGATATTGCTTGAACAGGTGGAGGGCTTTGATTCTCCCAGTGCCGCCCTTGAACAGTACCCCACTCCTGCGGTGCTTGCGGCTGAGCTTCTGCATTTTGCCTATATGCAGGGTGACCTGGAAGATACGGTCTTTGATCTTGGGTGCGGGACCGGGATACTTGCCATCGGGGCCAAACTGCTTGGGGCTGAAAAGGTGGTCGGTTTCGATCTTGATAATAAGGCTCTTGAGATCGCCAGGAAGAATGCTGAAAAGATGGGTGTGGATGTTGAGTTTTTGCATTGTGAAATCTCCGAGGTGCAGGGGCATGCGCATACCACTGTAATGAACCCCCCTTTTGGTGCACAGGCAAAGGGTAATGACCGACCGTTCCTTTTAAGTGCATTGAAGACCAGTGATGTGGTATACTCGATACACAATTGTGGGAGCCATGATTTTATCGAAAAGTTCATAGGAGATGCCAGAATAAGTGACTGGTATACTACGGGGTTTCCACTGAAGAGAACGTTCAAATTCCATAAAAAAGATGTAGAAAGGATTAATGTAGAAGTATATCGTATTATGCGATAAATCCTTAAAGTAAAATGCAGTTTTACTTGAATGAACTATATTCTCAAATTTTGAATCAGATCTCAATACCATAAAGATTTATACGAATTTCAGTTTTATAAGAGGGATTTTAATTAGGATAAGAAATAGAAGAAAAACTTCCCGCAGAAAGATCAAGTCCTCCGGTTCAGGAGATGAAAAGGGCGGTGAAGTTGACAAATCTGCTGAAGCTTCTCAGTCTCCGGATGAGTCTGTAAAGAAGGAAAAGGTCACTGCAAAAGGCTCAGAGAAACAGTCAAAAAAGAGCGATACGTCAAAGAAGCAGCCGGAGAACGTATCCAGGGAAGAAGATAATATGAGCGAAGAAGAAAAACAGTTTGTAATGCCCGGTGACCTTATCGGTACGACTGAAGAGTTCACAGCCGGAGAAGGAACATATGTGGATGTAGGAGACATTCACTCTATCAGCACGGGATATGTGAACATTGACAGAAAATCAAGGACAATCTCCGTAGTTCCTAAAACAAAGACTCCTCCTGAGCTATGTGAGGGCGATATAGTAATTGGCGGTATCACCAACTTGCGCGATTCTGTGGTTCTGGTAGATATAGGCGGGATCAAGGGCAAAGGAGAGCGTGAGTTCCAGATGGATGGCCTTGCAGCGATCCATGTTTCAAATGTGAGGGATTCCTATGTCAAGAACCTTTCACAGGAATTCTCCATGTCCGATATTGTCAAGGCAAAGGTCATTAATACCCAGAACATGAGGCTTACCACATCCGAGAAATCACTTGGTGTTATGAAGGCTTACTGCTCAAGATGCAGGAGCGAGCTTCAGATGGACGGTAAAAGACTCAAATGTCCTTCATGCGGACGCACCGAAAAGAGAAAAGTGTCCTCCGACTACGGAACCGGCATTTTCTGATATTACAAATAATCTGTTTCAGGTGAGAAAAAGATGGAATTAAAGATCATTGACAAGACTGATGACGAGATGCATCTTGAGATAAAGGGAGAGACACATACCCTTCTTAACATGCTCAAATCAGTTCTCCTTGATGACGAGAGGGTTCAGATAGCAACTTACGATATGAAGCATGTATCTATCAGTGATCCTGTACTGTTTGTTAAAACAGATGGTGCTGACCCCATAGACGTCGTGAAGGATGCTCTGAAAGAACTTATTTCCCAGTGTGACGAGTTCGTTTCGGTTTTTACCACTGCAGTTAATGCATAAGTTCAAAAAGACACCTTAAGTGTTCCTTCCTGATAATACGGGAAGGTTTTATTTTTCTATTGTTTTATAAGCCAATGTTTGCGGTAATTTTATACCTTAAGGCATGGCCTAATATTCGATAAATGCAATATTGATCAGAGGAGGTACAATGAAGGTAATTGCTTTTAACGGAAGTCCCAGAAAGGAAGGGAATACTTCCATGCTGGTGAATTATGTTTTTGAAGAGCTCGAGAAGGAAGGGATCGAGACCGAGATGATAAATCTCACAGGCGAGAAACTGCGGGGATGTACGGCCTGCATGAAATGTTTCGAGACCCAGGACAGGAAATGCATATTCGATGATGATCCTGTGAACGGATGGATAGCTAAAATGGATGAAGCTGATGGCATCATACTCGCATCGCCTACTTATTTTTCAGATGTCACAACCGAGATGAAGGCCCTGATAGACAGGGCAGGTTTTGTGTCCAAGGCAAACGGGGATCTTCTTGCCAGAAAGACAGGAGCTGCTGTTGTGGCGGTACGCAGGGCGGGTTCGATCCATGTATACGATACGCTGAACCATTTCTTCGGGATCAGCCAGATGGTGGTTCCGGGATCGAGTTACTGGAACATGGGGCTTGGTCTTGCTGAGGGTGATGTTGCCGGCGATGAGGAAGGAATTCAGACCATGCGCAATCTTGGAAAGAATATGGCGTGGCTTATGCAGAAGCTATACGGATAGTTTTTAACGAATGCTCTTAATTATTAATTAGTAGTATGTGTCTGGAATACCGGACGAACAACAGGAAATCGGTGAACATATGGTACTTGATGATGCAGCACTTCAGAAATTCAGTTTTATCCCACGTGGAATGAAGGACGCGATAAATATCGATCCTCTCCAGACAGGCGGCAAGCTTACGGAAGATGCAAAACGTACACTTCTTGAATGGGGAGACGGCTATTCTGTCTGTGACTATTGTGGCGGAGTGCTGGACCTGATCAAGAAGCCTCCTATCGAGGAGTTCGTGCACAGCGTTCTCCCGGAGTTCTTGAACACGGATGAGGTGAGAGTCACCCACGGAGCAAGGGAGTCAAAGTTTGCTGTTATGCACTCCATGGCTGAGAAGGGTGACTACATTGTGCTGGATGAGCTTGCGCATTACTCTTCATTCGTTGCTGCCCAGAGGGCGGGACTCAATATCAGGACCGTTCCACATAGTGGCAGCCCGGACTATAAGACCGATGTGGAAGCATATGCAACTGTTATCGAGGAAATTACCCGGGAGACCGGTAAAGCCCCTGCACTTGCACAGGTGACCTATCCTGATGGCAGCTACGGAAACCTTGCGGATGTAAACAGGATATCCGATCTCTGCCACAGGTATGATGTACCCCTGATGGTCAACGGTGCATATTCTGTGGGAAGGATGCCCATTGATGCAAAGAAGATGGGTGCTGACTTTATTGTGGGAAGCGGACACAAATCTATGGCTGCTTCCGGTCCTGTGGGTCTGCTCGGTGTGAAAGAGGATTATGCTGATATAGTCTTCAGGAAGTCTCCCACCCACAAGAACAAGGAAGTAGAACTTCTGGGATGTACCGTGAGGGGCGCTCCTATCATGACCATGATGGCCTCGTTCCCGCACGTTGTGGAGCGTACAAGGAACTGGTATGATGAGGTTGCCGATGCACGCTGGTTCTCTTCAAGGTTGGAGGATCTTGGTATCATGCAGATGGGCGATAAGCCCCATGACCATGACCTGATGTTCTTTAAGGCTCCGGTGCTCTATGATATCTCACAGACCGCCAAGAAGGGACGTTATTTCCTGTACAGAGAATTAAAACAGAGGAATATCCACGGCATTAAATCCGGTCTTACGAAATACTTCAAGCTCAGCACTTTCCAGGTGGGTAGAGAAAACTTAAAATATGTTGCAGACTCCTTTGAGGAAATCATTGACAAGTATCAGAAGAAGGAGTAAGGCCCTTCTGATTACTGGCAATAAAATTTGAATGCCTTTTAGCCACGCAAAAAGTAATCAGATAATGCCCGACAAGAAGTCACCCCGAACAACACAAGCTGACGAAGCGTTAAACAAGTATAAAGATAAGGCAAGGACGTTCAGCAAGGATTTCAGTAAACTGATAATCCTTTTTATTTTAGGTGTCCTTCCACTTGAAACTGTGATAATAGCCAACAATCAGGAACTGATAACGGTTCCTGGTCTGGTGCTCGCCTTCCTGGAAACCACTGTCCTCTTATTGATGGCTTTTATTATGGCGACCGTGCTTATAAAACTGACAGTTTACCTGATCCCCGACAGCTTTGGTAATGCAGGCGAGCAGGAAGAGAAGATTCTGTTGAGCAAGATGTATATGGCTTTCATATACTCTGTGGCGGCATTGGTTGTTTTCTGGCAGCTTGGCCTGAGCCTTCAGAACATAGCCATATTCCTTGGTTTGCTTACCACGGGTTTTGCCTTTGCGCTCAGGGATATCCTGCTCTCCTACTTTGCATGGTTCATATTGCTGACAAAGAAACCATTCAAGATAGGCGACTATATAGAAGTGGGCGAGGAAGAGGGAATCGTGAAGCATGTAGGCTTGTTCTACGTTGTGGTAGATCCCTACCCTCATGTGTACAGCGATTTCTATAAGATCCCGAACAAGACCTTCCTTGAGAACTCAATAAGAAACCATGGCAGGGGCAGGTTCAAACTCAGTTTTGACCTCTACCTTGAGGAAATCCCAGCATACCTGGATGAGAGGATCGAGAAGATAAGGGAAAAGGCCGGATCCATCGGTCACGGTGATGCGCTTTTCCATCTTGGCTCCGACCAGGACGGCGTGAAACTTATAACCGAATACAAATCCACCTTCGAGGCCAGGGACAGGATACGCCACCAGCTTATCAGCATAATCCTGGAAGAGCTAGGTCTCACAGGAGCCCCTGATATCGCCGGCATCCACGAGAACAAAGCTGTGAGCTATTCGATCTGAAAGATGGATATGATGCTTGAAGAGCTGACGATTACTAGTAATCGATTCTTCTTTTTTCAGATATGTTCTGTCAACCATTGCCTGTAATAGTTTAGTTGTTCAGGTGTGTGAAAGAAATGTTCGCCATTCTCCATTACTTTCAGGCTGCAATTGAATTCCTTTGCAAAAGAATTCACAAAATCAAATTCGCAAAGTTTGTCTTCTTTTCCGTATAGAATTGCAGTCGGGATATCCCAGCGAACCACAGGATTATCTTTAACATAGCAATAATAATCCCAGTATAATGTCTGTCCGACGGGAGTGGGGATTTCCTTCTCAATCTCTAACTGTTCCTTGCTTACGTTGAACCCTGTCATTAGATTGTCAATGATGCGTTCCATGTTGACAACGGGGGAAAGGAACAGGCATTTCTGTAGGGGCATTTCCTTATACGCAAGCAAACTGAAGTACGCTCCCATGCTGCAGGCAAATAAGGAAATATCAGTAGCTTTTGTTCGTGCATGGTCCATGATTTTACAAAGGTCGCTGACACAGTTCTGAACCTTGCAGGTTACAGGCTCATCTTTTCTGTCTCCATGCTGCGCCAGATCAAAACTAAGTACCTGATAACCCAATGGAATCGTTTCTTCAGCAAGAATGGAAATTGGAGTGTCAGTTTTGTGTGACATGTTTCCATGCACTGCCACATACAGTTTTGAACTGTCCTCACCCCATAATACAGCCGGTATATTGTCGATCATTAAATCGTGTTTAATCATAATTTTCTTCCTTGAGAAGTTTAATTGCTGGATACCTAAAAAAGCTTGCATTGGGAAAAATCCGAAGAAATTGCTGCTGCATTGAATAAAATTAATCCAAAGGATTCGGGTTTAAGCTCAAATATCGTTTTATGTGGGTGACTCTTTCCATCACCACAAAATCTATAATCTCAGTCTGCAATACAAATTATAGATGTTTTTAACGTGCGGCTGTGGTTTAGCGGTATGACAGAGGCTTCCCAAGCCTTTAACCCGGGTTCGAATCCCGGCAGCCGCAATAAAACAATTATATCAATGTTTCTAAATAATCCTGTTATTTAGGATGTTACTAGTATAATTAATTGGAGTTAACACAAAATAATGATTTTTCTAAACCTCGTCTGAAATTAACAGAGATTGTCTTGACTTTTAAATCTCTCATTAATATAATCTGCAGTTATATGGGCGTCTATGGTAAAGCACATACTTTTAATTGGTCGCAAGGAAAGTAAGCTGCAAAATGAAGCTAAAATCCTGACGGGGTAAAACCCGATCATGAAACAAACTTCATTAACTTGTAGTCAAAAATGAAGTAAAATACAGAACGGATTAAAAACCGGTTCTGCAATTGGCTTCATGCCTTGTGACCATCATATTATTCCTTCTCCGCATCGTGACACCAGAACTAAGCAAGATGGCAGATTGTAACCAGTAAAAGAAAATAATTGCTGACCTTATGGTGTCATCTACTCTCTTTCTCCTGGTAATAGGTTTGTGGTGGTAAATGTGGTTTGATAAATCTACAATTTTCATCTGAGTATTCTTCTAAATCCACTCAATCCCTACACTAAGTGTCGAATAAAGCATTTGTACTTTGAAACCAGCTTAGAAAAGTACGGCAAGATTTAAAACTAATATCGTTTATATGAAATGTTTATTCTTTGTATATCATATGAAGGGATAGTATGAAAATTGTAATCATCGGAGCCGGTGAAGTCGGGTTTCATATTGCAAAGGCACTTCATCAGGCAAATGACATCATTATCATTGATCAGAGTGAGCAAGCATGCGAACGTGCTGATCAACTCGATGTTCAGGTCATACAGGGTAATGGTGCTGATGTTTCAATTCTCAATACTGTGCTTGATGATGCTGACCTTCTTGCTGCAGTTACGGGTTCTGATGAGGTAAACATTGTTGCCTGTATGGCATCAAAGCTTCTAGTTAAAGATAGTAGGCATGTGAACACAGTTGCAAGAGTAAGTAATCCGGATTATATTGACAAACCTATTGCTGAACGTCCGCAGATAGGCATAGATACAATGATATGTCCTGAACTGACACTTGCCTCGGAAGTTGCCGAAATTCTGGCAATTCCCTATGCTATAGGTGCTGAATACTTTGCAGAGGGCAAAGTGGAGATGATGGAGTTTTCCATAGCGGAGGATAATAAACTAATTGGTCAAAATCTCCAGGAACTTAATCTTGCCAATTGTTGTATAGTTAGTGCAGTTTTCAGAGATGCACAGGTGATCATACCTCGCGGGCAGGATACTATACAGGAAAACGATCACATTGTCGTCATCGGAAAACCTGCCGCAATGAAAGAAGTTCGTGACATGTTCGGTGAAAAGGCAGGCAAACATAGCGATGTCATGATTATAGGTGGAGGAATTGTAGGCTTCTATCTTGCGAAACTTGTCTCTATGGGTGAATTCAATTTAAAGATTATTGAGGCTAACAAGGCACGTTCTGTGCAAATTGCAGAAGAACTGCCAGACACGCTTGTGCTTAATGGTGATGGTACAGACATCAATCTCCTTAAAGACGAAGGTGTTGGAGATATGGACGTTGTCATAGCGGTGACCAATAGTGACGAAAAAAATCTCCTTTGCGCACTTATAGCTAAACATCTCGGAGCGAAGAAGGTAATAGCCAGGGCTGATCGTTCTGATTATGTTTCACTTTTTGAGATGGTCGGCATAGATAGTGCAGTAAGCCCCCGACAAACCACGGTAAATGAGGTTCTAAAACTCACTATGGACCAGGGAATTGAGACCGTTACGACCATCGAAGGTGAAAAAGCGGAGATCGTTGAATATACAGCTTCTAAGAAATCAAAGATTGTAGGAAAACCATTGAAAAAAGTCAAGTTCCCTTCGGGTTCTATTGTAAGTATGGTTGTCCATAATGGTAACACCGTTGTTCCCCGGGGTGACTATGTTATAGAAGAAGGGGACAGAGTAGTGGTTTTTGCTCTGCAATCAGCAAACACTAAAGTCGAAAAACTGTTCAAGTGAAAGATCAGGAACGTTAAAAAATGAACTATACGATCATTTTTAATTTTGCAGGCAACTTATTGAAGTTTTTAAGCCTCGTAATGGTCGTGCCTCTGCTTGTAGCTGTCTATTATGGCGAATCTTTGTTGCCTTTTGGAATAACAATAGCTATCACAGGTATTCTTGGCATTATCTTATCTCGTGTCTATAGAGTTGAAGGTGAGTGGAAAGTAAAAGAAGGACTGGCAATTGTAGTTTTTGCATGGATAACGGCTGCAATTTTCGGATCAATCCCCTTTATGCTTGAAGGCGTTTCGGTCATCAACTCCATATTCGAAACAATGTCGGGTTTTACATCCACCGGAGCCACTGTTTTGGTCGATATTGAGGCATACTCTAAAAGTCTTCTTTTCTGGCGTAGTATGACACAATGGATAGGTGGAATGGGAATTATTGTATTGTTCATAGCAATTCTTCCTAAACTTGGTGTTGCCGGAAGACAACTGTTCCGTGCAGAAGCTCCGGGACCCATGGAAGACAAATTAAAACCAAGAATCAGGAGCACTGCTAAAACATTATGGTCAGTGTACTTCGTTATATCTTCACTTGAAGTGGTAGCTTTGTTGTTAGCCGGTCTTTCCCTTTACGATGCTGTAACACATACGTTCTCAACAATGGGATGTGGCGGTTTCTCGCCATATGGAGAGGGAATCGCCGCTTTTAATAGTCCTCTGGTAGAAAGCATTATAACTCTGTTCATGTTTGCCGCAGGTGCAAACTTCGCTCTCTATTACAGAACAATCTTTTCTGACAGGAGCAGCCTGATCAAAGATGAAGAGTTCAGAACATATAGCTTAATACTAATATCCCTGACACTTGTATTGTCAGTGGTTCTATGGCAGGATGCTTACCAGAACATCTTTGAATCATTCAGATATGCCATATTCCAAGTAGTTTCCATATCCACAGCCACAGGGTTTGCAACTGTGGACTTTAACATGTGGTCTGATTCTGCCAAGTTTGTTCTGCTTGCTGCCATGTTCGTAGGCGGAACTGCTGGTTCGGCAGCAGGTGGTGTAAAAGTTGTTAGATCACTTTTGTTCGTGAAATTAAGTTTTAGGGAACTGTTCAGGCTACTTCATCCAAAGTCTGTCAGACCTATAAAGTTCAACGGCAAGGCTGTTCCAGAAAACGTTATTATGTCTGTTGTTTCTTTTTTGGGCCTATACATACTTTTATCATTCTTCACAGCCTCTGTACTTGCCCTGCAGGGAGTTGACATTGTAAGTTCGTTGACGGCATCCTTTGCCACCATTGGAAATATAGGCCCCGGATTTAATATAGTAGGGCCTTATGCTAATTTTGACGTAATCCCTTTCCTTGGAAAGGTTATGCTAATAGGCAATATGCTATTTGGAAGATTGGAATTGCTTACTGTCTTTGTTTTGTTCTTGCCTGAGTTTTGGGAAGAATAATCAGAATTGATTTAATTATAATCAATTTCAGACTGTGCCATATATATGGCTATACATCCTGTTCCTAGAGCAGTGATAATTAAGGAAACAGTATTTCCTGTCTGAATATGCCACAATCCTCCCGTAACTGATAACAAGATACCTATACTTAACGCTACATTCTTCATAACAGATATCTATTAATTATCATACTTTTAGAATTCGGCTCACTAATTGAAAGTTATTGAATGGGGGATTATGACATGTTCGCATATAATCACGTTTCCTTGACCCACAGGTAGCTTCCACCGGCTTCGGGAATGGCAGAACCAAGCTCTGCATATGCAAGCCCGGTAAAAGTTGCGATTATACCATTCAATAGAAACGCAAGCAGGACAGCAGGTCCGGCTATTCCTGTAGCGATGCCGGTGAGCGCGAAAATACCCGCACCGATCATCCCGGCAATCCCTATCATCGTTATATCAAAAAGTGTAAGGTCCCTGCTCAGGCTAACTCGGATATCATCATCTATTGGCACATTAGATTAGAAAAACACTCTCATACATAATATTTTCCGTATATGTCCGGTTTAAATACACAATCTCAAAGACAGTCAATTCAACATTTTCATAATTGTTAAATAGGCAATAAATTTATAAAAGGGTTGGAATATACCACTTTATGAGGAATATAAATGTATGTTAACTTCCATTGCATGAATCCGCAATGTAGCTGCCTCATAAACAAGGAAATACGGCAAGATCGTATCGCGTTTATGGGTATGGGGAATGAGGGCACGTTCAGTATGCTTTCACCGTGCCCCAGGTGTGGATATCCCAATACACTGACCATAGGGTCAGGAAGTCAGGTTACGGGGATAGGAAATCAGCAGATAGGAGCAGGAGATCAGTTAATAGGACTGGAAAACAGGCTGATGAAACTCAGGCATCAGTTCATCAAAGCAAATAACCAGCTTATAAGTATAAGCTAAAAATACCGTAAAATATCGCTTCATTGATCAGCAGCCTGTAACGTGCTACGTTACAGCATTTTTTTTACATTCCTGGTCATTTACTTACTTTGACGTTTTTTCTGAAACGAAACTTCAGGCAGATCTTATACCACATTCAGCGTTTTGTGAGATCAAATTTCTTTTAAGAATATGTGAGATGTGGCTGAGAGGAAACAGGTAGCCACGTTTTATTCTTAAAATAGAAAATAGGATTTAATCAGATTCTCTCAGGGGAAGAGTCTGATATTCTCCACGGACCCGTATGTTGAAGGTAATATCATATCAACAGTAGCTGTTGCTCCTGCTTCGGGAGTAAGGACTATCTTCACTTCTGTCCTGGGATAGAGATTGAGTCCTGAATATTTCAGAGGTGCTGCCCCGCCTTCACCGCCTGTGGAATCTACGAGGTAGAGATAGTCGTGTGCAGTAGCTGTTGTGCTTGTAGTAGCTATGTATATATCAATAAGATCGCCGCTGTTCATGGTAGGCGTTCTCTGGGTAAATGACCCGTCTTCATCCCTTACCCTTTCGGCGACAAAGAAATTTCCTGCATTTGACTCTGTTCCTTCGCGAAGAGTAAGAGCTCTGAGGCGTCCTGTCAGGTCCTGGCTTGTATTGTATTCGGGCATGCTTCCTCCCACAGAAGCTTTTTCCTCATTCGCATAGACCAGCTCATTTGTAGTGGTCCCGTCAGTTATGGTAATTATCACCTGTCCGATATCAACAGGTTCGCTGGCTGCGTTGAGTCCGACATTTATCCTGAGAAGATCAACCGTTGAGGACATGTTAGTAGGAGAGGTTCTTGCACGAATACCTTCTATCTCTTTTACCTGGAGATTTGATGACGTTTCCTGCGTTGCCTGCTTACCGGTAGCCTGAGCATTCTGCTGGAGTACGCCGCTTGTCTGGATCAATACCGCAGCCGCAACAGCAGCTACCAAAACCATTGCAATGAAGATGATAAGGGTACCAATACCTATCTGTGCATTGTCGCTCCTTAATGAACGTGGTCTGTTATTTGCCTTCATTCTATCACTCTCAGGACAATGTTATAATATTGTGTATTTCTTACACTGTTTTCTCTGTTTATATATTTATATTTATGTATAAATCTACAGAAAAGTCTCTCTAATATTCAGCATAATACATTTTTGAAATAAAAAGTAAAAGTAATTGTATAAGAGTGCTAAAAAATAATAAAAATGTACTGTAATCTGATAATATCAGGGATACAGCTTAAGATTTTCCACTGAACCGTATGTGGACGGCATTACCATATCGGCAGTGGCTGCTGCACCATATTCCGGTGTCAGTATTATCCTGAGTTCAGTTCGCGGGCTTATTGTGAATCCTGAGGCCTTTAGTGGTGCTGCTCCGCCGGGTCCTCCTGTTGTATCCACAAGGTACAGGTACTTGAAAGCGGTGGCATCTTCACTTACCGTACCCACATATAGGTCAACAAGATCTCCGGTATTGATCGTCGGGTTATTCTGTGTGAACGAACCGTCTTCATCCCTTACCTTTTCAGCTATGAAGAAATGTGGGATATTCGGTGTCGGATCCCCGCGCATGGTAAGTGCTCTTAAGTGGTTGGTGAGGGTGCCGTTGGTGTAATAGTAATCCATCGTCCCTACGCCTGCTTTATCCTCATCGGCGTAGACAAGCTCATTGGTAGTGGTCCCGTCTGATATGCTTACTATCACCTGGCTCAGGTCGACAGGTTCGCTTCCTGCATTAAGCCCCACATTTATTCTCAGCAGGTCCACCGTCAGGGACATATTGGTTGCTGAAGTCTTTGCACGAATTCCTTCTATCTCCTTTATCTGGAGATTTGACGATGTTTCCTTTGTCGCCTGATTCCCGGTGGATTGTGCCTTTTGTTGCAGTACTCCGCTTGTCTGTATTAATACAGCGCCAGCGACGGCTGCTACCAATACCATCGCAATGAATATTATGAGAGTGCCAATTCCTATCTGTGCAGTTTTATCTGATCTGATGTATGATTTTCTGTTTTGTTTCATTCTAACACTCTCTGGCAGCATAAACCGGGTGGTTTTGTTAAAATGTGTATTATTTGAACATTTTTATATGTGTGTTTGTATAGCAAAATTGTATATAAATATGTGGCGGTACTTCTCGTAGATTTTTTTCGATTGATGCTATCGATTTTTGCTATGTTTGTTGGCTGGAAAATATTGATTATTGGAACATCATCAAACATCCCTGATACGTTTTATATCTTTTTTAGTCACTTTTGCACAATTTATATCTTGAAAACTGTATTTCTTCACTTGCTTTCAAGCAAAACCATTATATCTGGTTTTTTTATCTATACAAACGATTCTAAAACGTCCGTAAAGACCTAAAAAAGGTGAAAAAAGCTTGACAGAAATTAGCGCTGCTGTAAAAAAGGCGATTCGCTATAACATTGTTCAGAACATCCTGAAACACTATAAATGCCCTGATAGTTGCGGAGCACACTGTTGCAGCAAAGGGCAGATCCACCTTTTCGAAGACGAAATGAAAATGCTCACAATCCTGGATTCTGTAAAGGCGGGTGCGATTGTTGATGCAGATATCTATCCCGGGCTGTATCTCATGAGCGCACCGTGTTCGTTTCTGAACAGGACCGGCAGATGCGATGTATATGACAAAAGACCTACTGTTTGTGGTCTTTATCCATTTAAGGTAAACAGTTCCGGGAACTCCATTGGCCTGCAGCCGTGTCCCATAGGTTTTTCGATCATACGGGATTTTGCCTCCTGGATTGTGGATTCAAGTACAAAGTCTGGAATATCAGAGGAAGAAAAGCTCAGGATCTCGGAGGAATGGCAGAAAAATATGGAGCTGTATGCATCTGAACTTGAGGAATTTCACTTCAAAACCATATTGAAGGAGATGCAGATCCCCTTTGATGAGCTGGAAATGCTTTCAATGTTCTTAACTTCAAAAAATGCCAAAAAAATTCGGAATGCCCTTTCAAAGTAAGTTCGATGTATTGAGATATTTTCAGAAACAAACTTAATTATTTTCTTTATACGCCTTTGTATAATCTCTACTGGCAAAAGGTGCATTTAAATAATTGCGGGTTCATATTTTTTCCATGGGGAGAAATCTGTAATATCAGCTACTTGCCCCAGGGAGTGAAAAAATAAAAGTCGGCCAGATAATGTCAAAGAACCCTGTATCTGTCAGGGAGGATGATTATATTACCCATGCCAGACAGATCATGAGGGACAATTTCATGAGAGGTCTTCCTGTTCTGGACGGGAAGCAGAGAGTCGTGGGCATCCTGACAGATCAGGATGTACTTAACGTAAAGTCCAATAAATCCAATGTGACAGTCAGGGGTTATGTAAGGGAGTATCCCGCGATCACACCGGATACAGATATAATGGTGGCTGCCAAACTTCTCCTTGAAGCAAAGCAGCATCGTGCACCGGTAATTGCTTCAACTGTTGACAGGACTCTGGTTGGAGTCGTAAGTGAAGCGGATATCCTGAGGCACATACATCCCACAAAAAAATCACCTAAGACTGTGAAGGATGTCATGACAAAATCAGTGGAGACCACATATCCTGACGAGAATATTGCAAAGCTATGGTCGCATATGCTAGAATGGGATTATACGGGCATTCCTGTTGTTTCCCATAAAAATAAGGCTATGGGCATTGTGACCCGGAGTGATATAATAAGGTCGGGATATGCAAGGATAGGCTCCAGTGACATGCATGGCAGGGGCTCGGGTGATGCAGCAAAGGTTGAGAAAGTTATGTCAACTCCTCTTTATTCTCTGTCTCCTGATGCTTCTGTCAGTGAAGCCATCCAGACAGTGCTTGAACGCAATATCGGCAGGATCAGCGTTACGAATGAAAACAAACTGGTGGGAATTGCCGACAGACATGACCTTCTGAAGGCATGTCTTACAGGAACAGGAATCCGGTGATCCTGGTTTTACAGACTATTCAAAAAAACTGCCAAAAAATTTCATTGCGGCATTTTTTGGGATCGAAGGTCAGCTAATCTTAGTGAGTGTGGTGTTATAAAATGAATATTCGTGATAAGCGTTCCATGGAAGATCAGAAAAAGATGAAAGTACGGGAAAAACAAAACTCAGGTGATAGGTCTCTTAATAGTAAAGATCCCCTCAGATACGGAAGTAACGGCATTATCCGTGCCGGTCCTATTGACTTTGATGAAAGGATAGCCGAACATGAAGGCAGTATAATGTCTGTTTCCACCAGGGATGTGGTTATAATCCCGCCGACCACCACGATCATCTCTGCCATCAAAACCATGACAGAGAAGGGTTTCAGGCATATACCGGTGACAGATGCTGGTACGAACCGGCTTGAAGGAATGGTGACATCGGTGGATGTAATTGATTTCCTTGGAGGTGGCAGTAAGAACCTGCTCATTGAGAACCATTACAAAGGCAATCTGCTTGCGGCTGTGAATGCCTCTGTAAAAGAGATCATGCAGAATGAAGCCGACAGCATTTCAGATGGTGCAGCTATTGATGAGGCTGTAAGCAAGATGCTGGATAATATTTCCGGAGGTCTTCCTGTTGTAGACAGTGAAGGACATGTACGTGCCATCTGCACGGAGAAGGACTTTCTCCGTTTTTCAGGGGGTGTCATGACCTCCAAGAGAGTGGCCCACTATATGACCAGGAAAGTGAAATCCGTGGCAACGGACACAAGTATCGGTGCTGTAACAAAGATGATGATAGATAACGGATTCAGAAGAGTGCCGGTGGTGGATAAAGGAAATATAATCGGTATGGTCACAGCTTCTGATATAATGCATTTCCTGGGCAGTGGTGATGCATTCCACAGGCTAATGACAGGAAACGTCCACGAAGCGCTTAACGAACCTGTAAGTTCACTGATAGCTAAAGAACCTGTCAGTATAAACAAGGATGCGGATATGGGAAGTGCTGCACATCTCATGCTGGATAACAACATTGGTTCACTTCCTGTGATGGATAATGGGGAACTTGCAGGGATTCTGACAGAAAAGGACTTCTTGAAGGCAATGTCCGAATAAGGAAGATAAGTAAATAATATCTTCCTTTCGGTTTTGAGTTAATACTGATGTTGTCCTTGTTTTTTTGTTTTTATATCTGCTGAAAATCAGGCATTATTAAAAATCAATACCGCAGATAAATATCACGTCATCTCTATTAAGAGCCCGCTATTGAAAATTAAGTAAGGGATTGCTTAAATAAGAGCAAGCCAAGTATCTTATGTGGGTCGAAATGGAGTATCAGGGGGGAGAATTGTTTTCAGGGGTATTACAGATATCCCGGTTCTGCAAGGAGTGATGCCTGGAAGTGTCTTTCTTCACTTTTAGCTAAATAAATTAAAGGCAGGCAATCAAAGTATTCAGGATTCAATATCGGCTAAACATCTGTGAAACTTATTTTCGAACTGTATGATACTTCTCTGCTTATTCAATTCTACTTCAACCCGCAACAGAAAAATACCCGAATCAGCTGAATTAAGGGCTGGAGCGGGGTTTTTAGTTTTGGGGATGATCGGGAAATGAAAGAATTACTTTTTGACGTACTTTTCATGTCGGATATCAGAAAAGATCTGCTTTTGCTACTTAATGAGGGCCCCAGGGACCTTGATACTATCATGGATATCATGCATATTGAAAAACAGCCTTTAGCCCTTCAAATAAAAATACTGGAGGATCAGTATCTGGTAAAAAAGCAAACGGGTTCTTCCGGATCCTATGCGCTGACAACCATCGGTGATCTGCTTGTCAAAGAAATGAAACCTCTTATGGGTATACTTGATTTCCTTGATTCCAATAACGGCTACTGGGAAGATCACAGGCTGGATTTTATTCCCCACAGACTTCTGGAGAGGATCGAGGAGCTGGGGCCTTTCACAATATCAGAACCACGTCTATCTGAAATATATGAGTTCGATAACACCTTGCAGGAAAAATCCAGGGTTTCTGATTCACTGTATATGGTCACTACATACCTTCATCCCATGTTTATATCTTTATTTCTGGAACTTCTTGATAAGGGTGTGGATGTATCAGTGGTTCTCAGCCGGGGACTGTTTGCAAAGATACAGTCCGAACAACATGAAAAGTTTAAAAGATTGATACAAAATGAGCATACTGATCTGTATATTTATCCGGAAGAAATGCATTTCCTATCTTTTTCGGAAAATGACTACTATGTTCAGTTCATGCTCCTGACAAACGAGAACTACTATGACAACAAACGCTTCATATCCGGTAGTCAGAGCGCTCTTAAATGGGGCAGGGAATTTTTTGACTATTATAGAAATAGCTCTACAAAGGTTATGGATATCTGATCTTTTATTCTGTGGCCACTTAAAAATTCGATGTTTGCAGAGGTGGAGAGTCTACAGCAGATTTTCCGTATGTGAGTCGTGTTCATGCCTCCTGTTGAAAAACAATTATGACTTAATATGAGTTTATATTCCAATCAGGAGGTAGGGATAGATGCCACTAAAATGTCAAACAGGCATCATTGTTCTTGTAGACTCGAGATACGACCCAGATACCCCGACAAGTGCTGTCCCCACTCTGGCGGATTGTGGATAAATCCGCATATAAAAATCTGTCGTTATGGTATTTAACGTAAACCTGATTGAATTTACAACGTTAACTTAAGTTTTAACCTCAATGTAAACTTGAATAAAGTTATATAGTTTACAGGCTGCTGTGGAGAGTGTACTCGGGAAAAGAGATTCAGGGGCAGAATCCAAAGATTTATCAGACTAACCTAATAAATTCAGGACATGATCACAAATAAAAGCTTGAAGACCCGGATAAATACGAAGATAAGTGTTGAATTTACTGAATTTACCTTTGAGATTACAAAGGATAAGGCTGATTTACTTCCATGATAGTATTTTTATTTGAAAGGAGAAGACACATGGATACATGGGTAAAGCAATTACTTAAAAGTCTGGATGAAAATCTGGACGAGAAGGTAAAAATCAAAGTTATGGAATCATGTGGTGAAGAATGTCCGTTCACTCATCTTACGGATGAAAAACTTCTGAATATCAGGGACCTGGCCGCAAACGAAGATGAATTTCTGAAAGAATTATCCCGGCAGTGGAGGGTCAGTATCGAGAACGATGAAGTTTATGTTGTTTTTGACAGGTGCTATTGTCCGCTTGTAAATGAAAATACTGAAGGCGCTTCCAAAACACTCTGCTTTTGCACACTGGGAAATCTCAAGAAAAAATTCAGACTTGGACTGGGCAGGGATGTGGATGTGAAGATGGAAAAGACAATTCTTGCCGGTGATAATGAGTGTCGCTTCCGAATTATGGTGTAATATGATTATATAAAGATTTATAAACTTAAATGACCTGGATATCTAAAAAGGTACTTCCATGTCCAAAGAGCCGTTCACTGAAAAACTAAATTCAAAAAACTTTGATGAAATCAAGGGTAAGTTCAGGCATAAATTTCTCAACAGGACAATACTTCTGTTCCTGCTTCTTATACTGTTGCTGGCTTTGGTTGTTCTTGCCAACCAGCAGAACATTATAAGCATCCCACAGGCGGTTATAGACTATCTGTCCCTTGCGCTGACTATCCTGATGTCCTATGCCCTGGCTTCCATTGTGGCAAGGCTGACCGTGAACAGGATAATGTACCTGTTCGGGGATGCATTCGAGCCCGAACAGAGGATACTGCTCAGCAAGGCGTATATCGCTCTCCTGTATACGATAGCCACGATCTATGTATTTGTAATAATAGGCATTCAAGTTCAGGATATTGCAATATTCCTTGGTCTGATTGCCACGGGTTTTGCCTTTGCGATCAGGGATGTCATCCTTTCGTATATCTCATGGTTCATACTGCTGACAAAGAAACCCTTCAAAATAGGGGATCACATACACATTGAGGGTATAGAGGGGATGGTAAAACATATAGGAATGTTCTATGTGCTGCTTGACGACTCTCCGGAAACATATGATGATTTTTATAAAGTACCCAATAAGCTGTTCCTCGAAAAACCGATCCGCAATTATGGAAGAGGGCAGTTTGCAACTGAATTTGATCTGTATCTCACTAAAACGCCTGTAAATACATCTGGTATCTCTCTTGACCTGAGCACTCTCGCCGAAGAACTCAATACTGAAATAGGAAAAACTTTCTCTTCCAGGATAGATCTAAGGCTGGATTCGGATAAAGAAGGCATGAAGATCAGGGTATACTATCGTTCTTGCTATGCGGACAGGGATATTATTAAGGATAAGATACTGGCTATACTCTACAGGTCTTTACAGAAAAGTTCCAGAACGGGTGATTCAGATACAAGGGGTACAAATTGCTGATTTTTCAGAAGGGTTGGAATAAGTATATGGTAGGTTGAGGCGCCAATAGAATAACAATTACCACGCATCTGGCGCCTCTTTCCTTGCGAAGCCGAGATATATTCCATCTCGCTCCCACTCCCGTCTTCTCTTTCTCACTCCCTAACCCGTAAATCTAAATTAGTTATTTTTTTTTATTTAACCTAATCCTTTTTTACATTTAAACAGCATCTTAATTTTTGAAGTAATTCAAAAACAGATACAGAAAATTATTTCGTATTAATGTTAAGTAATTTAAATTCTATTGCGCCGGCCAATACCTAATTATACAGGATCTGTATATAATTTATATACAGGGTATTATTGTCACAAAACTTGAGTGTCAGGTATGACCATGGAGCCAAAACGTATTATCTCAATACTTGTATTTATATTACTTATTGCAATCGTTTTGCCAGAGTTACCGAAGGAACTGACTGATGATGCACCTGCTCCGATCGATAACGAGACATATCCTCCAGCCCTGATGTCAACACCGGATGACAATGAGACCGGTGCAACGGATACAAAACCCGGTTGGTGGAAACATAGCGGTCACAGTACTGTCACCTATTCCAGGGATAATGAATCCGATTCTTCTCTGTCAACTGAAGATTATGATATCGACATAAGGATCATGCTGGATGGTCAGGATGCAGCTACCTTCCCTGGTCCTTCATTTGTCTCAGGCTCAGAGGTCAATATATCATACATGGTTATCAACAGCGGAAGTTCGGGACTAATTGATGTCTGCGTAACTGACGACAACTTCGGTGATATCGGAGAATGTGACTCTCTCAGTGCAAATGAAAGTATTACTTTTGAACATGTACTCACTGTTCAGGAAGGTAACTTCTCAAGCACCGGAAGGGTAAGTGGAATAAGTGAGAACAGCCTGCAAATGTGCAGTGACCAGTCACAGATTTACTATTCAGGAGTATCCGGATATGAGGAAATACCTGAATTTCCATCGGTTTTCCTTCCTGTATCCCTGTTAATTGCACTAGCATTTGTATTTGGAAGAAAGAAGATATAATCAGGCTGCTTTACCTGTAGAGTATCTCTTCACTACTTTGTACTTTTATATTCTTTTGCAAGACTAACATACTCTGCAGCATTCTCTGATATATTCTGCATGTCCTGATCGGTGGCTTCTCTTTTAACCTTTGCAGGCACTCCCAGTATGATACTGTTATCAGGAAATCGCTTCCCCTCTGGAACAAGTGCGTTTGCACCGACAATTGAGTTCTTCCCAATCTGTGCTCCGTTGAGTATCGTAGAGTTCATGCCTATTATCACATTATCGTCTATCGTACAACCATGAACCACAGCCCCGTGTCCGACAGTGACGTCATTTCCAATATGTACATTCATGGGACTGTCCGCATGGATCACAACATTGTCCTGGATACTTGTTCTGCTGCCTATGCGAATACTGCCCGTATCACCACGAAGTACGGCATTGAACCAGATACTTGAAAAATCTCCGATTTCAACATCCCCTATTATGTCTGCAGAATCAGCTATGTATGCCTGCTCTGAGATTGAAGGTCTCTTATTCTTGAAATCCATGATCATCATATCGTCCTCGTATCATTCTTCTTTCTGTGATCGTTTAATAATTCCTGTTTCCTTATAGTTCTTCAGGCAGCAGTTTCCTGAAAAATATCCTGTACAGGCCTGTACCTGCAAGAACACAGTACATTGCATACAACCATCCATGAACTTCTGTCAGGCTAAAACTAAGAACCACGACCAGTGCCATTAACTGTGCCATCATTACTCTTGTGGGATCTAACTTTTCTTCGGTCCTGTCTGCAATGCTTTTTATTTCAGAGGAACCCATGATCACCGGGAGGAACAGTATCGCTACTATGATCAGTATCGGTAATGTCGAAAATGAGATGTTTGGTAGGATTAAACCTTCAGGTAAAACGGATAATAAGGTAATGATTCCCATAAAGATGCCAGCCCAAAAATGAATTCTGTCAGATGGGGGCAGTTTACTATCAAGCAAAAGCCCAAGCGTTGTAAGAACACCATATATCCAGGATACGGTAGATGTAAGCAGGGTTCCCAATATCAGTATAAAGAACATATCTAAAACGCCGGGTCTGACGCCTGAGCTGCGATTTAAGGTACGCAAGATCAGGAGAATCCAGAATATAGGCAGAACAGATGCCTGTCCTAATAGCGGAATAAATATCAATACCAGGGTTACAGCTACGAATGCGGATAAATCGTTATCCGGATCAAGTTCCCGGGAGACTGCCCAGGTAAGAAACACTATTATGCCTGTCCTGAAACCACTTAATACCGCACTCATGAGCGATTCTGTGGAAAAGTAATGATAAATTACTGAAGCGGGTATTACGCTTGCTGTTATCAGTAGTATAAGGAAGTTTCCCGTATTGTTCAGGTCAAGGGGACGGTTGAAGGCTGCAGTCCTGTGTATGTCCATCAGATAATATTGATCCTTTATTGATTTTAAGATATTCCATATTTTTGATAAAGTATTTATTTTTACTGTCCAGATCCTATTTTCATTCTGAGCATAGTGTTTAAGGTAGTACTAAAAATTCAAAAGCATTCTTATCCGAGCATGCCTTATGAATTTCATTCCAGATTAGCTTAAATAAAAACATGGCACTATAGGCTTATCGGGGATGGCTTCTCAGATCATTTACCTGGGGGGTCCGTATCTATCACTGATACAGTGGGGTAAACAATGAAGCAGTTACAAAAATGTCCGGTGTGTAAATCCCGGTTGGATGAGAATGGCAAAGGAATACAGTTTTGTGAAACATGTGGCTACTGGGCCAGAAAAGGGACAGCAAGACTGGACTCTTCTATGATGATTGTGTGAGGTGGGGAAAATGGGCTTACTGAAATCTAAGGAAAAAAAGAATAAGATATGTTTCCGATGCAGGGAAATGCTGAAAAGACAGATAATGGGTATGAATGTATTCTATTACTGCAGAAGTTGCGGATACCTCGTATCTTCTGACTTTGTTTGATTAGAAAAGGTCCCTGTTAAACAGGGTCCTGTATGTTTATTGATTATTTTTCGTTTTATTGTATTCTTCTCACAGGCTTTTGTGTATATGCATGCTATGTGCATTCTCTGACTTATGAGATACTAAAAAAGTTGTCCGTTTTTGCAGTGTTAACTGTTTTATATGATATGGACCATTTTACCGAAACCACGCAGGACAGATACTCATATTATACGAAGCTATCAACTGGCAAGTATGCTTTCCTGCCGGATTACTGAAAAGTGATTCAATATGGAAATGGAAGACCTTGTGATTTATACCATATTTATTGGCTTGCTTGTTAGCCTGATGTTATGTTATGCAAGCGGAGCTTTGCCATACAATCTGGATTTCATGCGTATATTTGTAATAGGCGGGGTTTGTGCATATCTTTTTAACAAGCTTCCTCTTTATTAGAATACAAGCTCTCATATCCGTTTTCCGATCGTATTTTCTGATATTTTCAATTATGTGGCAACCATCAACACCTCATCATTATGAGTATTATTATATATAATAATATAGATATATTTATATAGTTTGTTTTTATAGTAGGAATTGCAGCCACAAACCTGATAAGACAGGTTGTCTGCAGTGACCAATTTGGATACAGGTTCGATATGGACCTCATCAAAAAACGAAATCTCAAAGGATCCGGGCAAAGTCATCCCCTCAATCCCTCAAAACATAAACTTTGCCTTCATTCCTTTGCCGCAGAAATTCAAAAATGGAGTATGAGCTAAATAAGTGGAGTATGAGCGATGGTGGATACATTCCGGCACAACGCCGGGATGTATGGGGTTATTGTCGTCATCGGTTATTGTCAAAGAAGAATTACCACAAATTCCTCCGTTAAAAAAGAAAACCCGTCTCTTTTTACGATTGTGGTAATTCCTCACACTTATCTGTACAAAATCTTTTTCTCAGCTATTGTCTTCACCCAGCTCCCTTGCTTTTTCATACATCCACAAGGCATCTTTCTCTCTTCCCGTATTCTCAAGTATGTAACCCAGATTATTGAGTGTGCAGGCTGCATTAGCCTTGCAGGATGCGTTGTCGGGTTCGAGGTCAAGTATATGGATGTAGATCTTGAGAGCGTTCTCATACAATGGCTTGGCTTCCCTGAAAAGTCCCTCTTCAAGTAGCAGATAACCCAGGTTGTTCAGTATATATGCTGCATTTTCCTGGTAGGATATGCTGTATGGTTCATCTTCGAGCAAATTCTGGAAGTCATCCAGTGATGATCTGAACATCTTCTCAGCATCTTCCCGGTGGCCGGTATCCGTCAGTAGAGAGGCCAGCCGGCACTTCAGATTACCTGTTTTTACCAGTCCGGAAACCTCAGGAGGTCTGGCGGAGTATATTTGAGTATAAACGGAAAGTGCGTATTCATAATGGTCCCTGGCTTTTTCAGCTGAACCGCTCTCATCATACAGTGCTGCAATCCTCTCCAGTATCTCCGCTTTATCCTCCAGTATACTCTCATCTGTAAGCTCCATGTCAGCAAGCCTGTCGTATACTTCCAGCAGCAGGCCATAATCCCGAATCTGTTTGCTGATGTCAGCTTCCGTTTGAATAGAATTCCTGAACTTTTCCAGGGAATTACTGATCATGGAAATAGCTGAGGGACTCTCCCGGGCTGAAAGCGTAGAGATCAATATCTCTATTCCCTCTCTGGCACGTCCGGTGTCGATAAGTAACGCTGCGATCTTTTCTTTAAGTCTGGTGAAACTGTGATTATATTGTGTGTTACCGGAATCGCTCTCAACTAACTCTTCTCTGATCCCAAGCAGTTTTTTATATTCTGCAAGCAGGCTATCCTTGCTTTTGGTATCCTCTGCCAGCTTCTCCATTTCTGTGAGTGTGGCGTCTATTTTTTCCCCGGTATCCCGGTTTTCCGGTTTCATCCTGAAAAGTCTCAGGTATAGTTCAAGTGAGCCTTCGTGATCCTTTAGTCCGGACTTAAGGTCTGCAAGGGATAAAAGAACAGATGACAGCTTATCCGGATACTCTTCGTTGTCAGGTTCCAGTGAAAGCAGTTCATCATAGATTGCTACAGCTTCATTGAGAATGAACTCAGAATTTTCGTAATTCTCCTTCTCTGTCATTATACCGGCAATTTTTTCCAGAACACCTGCAATAGATGCTTTTACTGTTGTATTTTCAGGATAGGATTCCGCAAGCAGCTCAAACCTGTTCAGGACTGTACCATAGATCTGGAGCTGTTCTTCCCTGTCGTCCAGATGGTCTGCAAAGAGTTCAAGATCATTGATGAGAATACTCACCGAACTTGCGTAAGTATCGTCCGTCTCAAGCTGCGTTTCTTCGCTTGTAATATCTATTGCACTCCTGAGCTCGGAAACAGCTTCTTCATTTCGGTTCAATCCTGCAAGGATATTTCCTTTGATGTTCCGGGAAAAGGCAACATTCAGCCTGTAGGAAGTGTTTGAAGGATCAGTTTCAAGTAATTTCTCAGACAAGCGCTCAATCAGTCCGTAAGAGGAAAGTTTTGCTTCGGATGCTTCTTCTGTTTCCACAAGACTGTTAAGCTCGCCGAGTATAGCAACCGTCCTTCGACGAATTTCGGAATCCGCAGGATTAGCTTCAAGCAGCTTTTCCAGGATGTCCAGGGCTTTTATAAGATTGTTCTTTGCACTTTCATGATACTGCTGTTCGGCAAAGTGGGATGCAAGTTTGTTCAGGATGGTCACTTTCTTCAGAGCGCATTCACTGTCTGGCTCATCGCAAATATCTAGTATCTCAAGTGCTTCTTTGTATGCATCCTTTGATTCATCTTTTTTACCAAGAAGTGCAAGTCTGTCCCCGTATGTGCCAAGTGCCAGTGATAACCTTTCCTTGTAGGATTTCTCTGAAGGGTCTGCCTGGACTATATTCCTGTATGTGTCGACAAGTTGCCTGTATCTGTCCTCTGAATCTTCAAGCTGTCCGGCATCGGCTTCAAGATCAAGGAGGTTTCCTAGAATAGTTGCCATCTTGAACTGGAAACTAATGTCCTGCTTTTTGTCTTCCGGTATTTCTTCCATTATATCAAGGGCTTTCTGAAAATTCTCCTGGGCAGTTTTGTAGTCCTTGTTCTCGGCAAGTAGTGCGCCAAGATTGTTCAGTGTGGAAGCTGCATTTGATCTATGTGTTACATTATCGCTTTCTCTTTCGATAAGTTTCTCATAGGCTCTGACAGAAAGCTCATATTTTTGTATTGCTTCTGACGAGTTTCCTTTCTTTTCAAGTATCGGGGCTATACTACTGAATATGCCTGCGCTTTCTTCGGTGGTCTCGTAGCCTTTTCCGGATAGCTCTGTGATGATCTCTGCTGCCTCAGTGTACTTTTCAAAGGCTTTTTCCTCTTTTCCTTCCGATAACAGAAGGTCTGCATAGCTGTGCAGCACAGTCTCAAGTATATCTGAAGTATCTGTATCCCGTGCCTCTTCTTCTGCCTGCTCCAGGGCCTGGATCGCGTCTGCGTATAACCCCTTCTCAATAAAGGACACCCCTCTGTTCAGGTGCCTGACTGCCATATCTCGTGATCGCTTGGACATAAGGTATTTCTCTGAATATGATTATTAAAGGTATAAATGCCAGACAGTATTCTGGATACTATTATATCTTCTGGCCAACCCGGTATATATTACTGTAACAGGGTTATACATGTAACATTAGCTTGATAACTGCTTTGTTCTGTATCCTGCTTTCAGGAAAGACAATAACGAATTTATCAGTTTTATGAGAGAGTTTGTTTATATATTCGCCTAAAGGATGGTTTAATATATTTTGTTTCCAATAATAATTGAAAACAAGAAAATTTAATATTCAATAATTAACTGAACTTAATAATAATATCTGGTGCCTGCTAAAATTCCTGACAATTGCAGGAACTTGAATCGATATAAGAAACTATTATTCGTTACATGTATATACTTTAGTATCTATCCCCGAGTAACCACGTCCATCACCAAGAAATGATGATGCATATGAAAACAAAAAGGTATCTTATCGGTCTAATATTATTGATTATTGCAACATCTCTTTTTTGCCTTCCTGCAGTCGGTTTAGGACAGGATGCTGAATATTTTAACTCAGAGGGTGTTGCTCTCACGAAGAACGGAAGCTATTCTGAAGCTCTGACATACTACGATCAGGCTCTGGGGATAGACCCTGATTATGATGAAGCGCTGGACAACAAGGTCTCCACGCTCTTTCTCATGGGAAATTATGAGGATGCTGAGGAGCTTAACGATGCTTTGTTAAAGAGATATCCTTCATCTCCGACAGCACTTTTCAAAAAGGGCCTTATATTGTCCGCAATGGGAGATCATGAAAATGCTCTCACTTATTATGACAGGTCTCTGGAGTCCCTTGAGAATGGTAAGAATCCGGACTATGAGACTGGATTTGATATCGGTAGTCTCATGCTGATGAAAAAGTCCGATGCAAAAGAGGTGGGAACCGTTGCATTTGACGCAAGAGAAGCCAGTATCTGGTACCATAAGGGTCAGTCCTTTAAGGAGCTTGGCATGTACAACGATTCTCTTTCGGCCTACGATAAAGTTATAGGAATGAGCTCTCAGCATGTGGATAAACTGCATGAGCGTGCTTTTCGTATGTATGAGGCCGGAGGATATGAGAAGGCACTTGTGATCTACGATATTATCATCGGAATGGAACCGGACAATGCCATGCTGTGGTATGAAAAGGGCCTTGTGCATGATGCAACAGGCGACTTTGAGAATGCCAGTTACTGTTATGGCAGGGTAACTCAGCTTGAGCCTGAGAACAAAGATGCTTTCAGGAACATGGCAAAGGTCCAGGAAAAGCTGAACAATTCTGAATCAGCTATCCAGTACTATGACCAGTTGCTTTCCATCGATCCTTATGATACCGAAGCATGGTACGGAATGGGAAGGAACTTTGAGAAACAGGGGAACTACCAGTATGCTCTGAAGGCATATAACCAGGTTCTGGCATATGATTCCCAGAACAAGGAAGTATGGTCCAGAAAGGGTACCCTGCTTGATGAACTCGGAAGATATGACGAAGCCATTCAGGCATATGACAGGGCTCTGCAGCTTGAAGAGAATAGCAAGGATATGGCCTCTGATACACTGTCTGTCAGGACGATCTTTGCTTCCAGCATAGGTTCCATGCCGGCATATTCTGAAAATCCACAGTTCAGCCAGGAGTCATCCCTTCTCTGGTACAATAAAGGTCTTGCATATGAACGCCTGGCCAGATACGAAGAAGCGGCTGATGCCTATGACAGGGTACTGAACAATGAGCCTGGCTTTGCAATTGTCTGGTACAAGAAGGCCGTTGCACTTGAGAAACTCGAGCAGTATGGTAAGTCTGCAGATGCATACGAAGAGGCTCTGAAAGTGGACTCATCCAGTGCACGTGCATGGTTTGACCTGGGTCAGACCTATGAACGTCTGGGTGATAATAATGATGCACTTAAATCCTATTCAAAGGCTCTGAAGGTAGATTCCAATTTCACGGCCGCCTGGTATGCCAGGGCGGTGGCTCTTGATAATGCAGGTAAATACAGAAATTCTATTGAAAGTTATGACAAGGTTATCGAGCTACAACCGGACTCTGCAGAAGCCTGGTTCAGAAAAGGTGCTGCCTATGATGAGCTTGGTAAATATGAAGATGCTGTTGTATGTTACGAAAAAGTCCTTGAAATACAGCCGGGACACTCGGCTGCCAAGTTCCAGCTAAACGCTGATATGGAAATACTGAATTCCGGTGCTTCGGGAAATAATCTCAGTAAGGGTGCGGGTCTTGTCGGCAAACTTGAAAGTAATGTCCTCTTCCCCAATGCAATGTTCATCTGGAACGATGAGATCCCGCTGGCAACCGGCGGTGTTCAGTCAGGTGTGGACAGCAGGAACTTACTTGGCGGGGTCATAACCTTTGATTCCGTATGGGTTGCCAGGGGTGAGCTCCTGAATGATATGTCCAGACCGGAGGATGCAGTAAAGTCTTATGACAAAGCAATTCTGCTCAATGGCAATTCAAGTTCAGCATGGGCCGGAAAAGCCACTTCACTTGATAAGCAGGACAGGTATTCTGAAGCCATACAGGCATATGAAAGAGCACTTTCATTCGATCCCGATAATGTAGAGATATGGTACAAGAAGGGTATGTCACACTATAATCACGGTGATGACTTGCCTGCGATCACAGCCTTTGAAAAGGTGCTTGAGGAGGATCCGGCGAACAGGGAAGTCCTGTACACCAAGGCCTACGCCAGTGAAAGACACGGTATGTACGGCGAGTCCCTGGAAACATATGACGCTATATTGAAGAAAGACCCGCAGAACACGGATATCTGGTACAGGAAAGGATTTGCCGCCTATCAGGTAGGCAAATACGAGGAGTCACTCAAGGCATTTGACCATGTTCTGAAATATGAACCGGCAAATACCACGGTCCTTATGTTCCAGGGTCAGTCATCAGAGCAACTGGGCAACTACGATGAAGCTATCAGCTATTATAATAGCGTGATAGAGCAGAAGCCTGATGATATTGAAGCAATGTTCAAGCTGGGAACAGCATACGAGAAGAATGGTGATTATGAACAGGCGATTGAGACCTATGACCTGATCACCTCTACAGAGCCGGATAATGTTGCTGCCTGGAACCTGAAAGGATTTGCCTATTACCTCAAGGGTGACCTGGGAACTGCGTCCAGTATATTCGATAAATCTATAGCACTTGATCCGAACAGTGCATCGGCATACTATCATAAGGGAATACTTGCGTATATGCTCAGCAGTGGGGCTGTTGACTACTTTGATACAACCCTTGAGCTCAAACCTGACTCAATCACTGCCTGGTATAACAAAGGTTTCATCCTGAATGTCAGGGGAGATGTGGAAGGTGCTATCGATTGCTACAATAAGGCACTTGAGCTGGATCCAGACAATCCGTCTGTGCTGTACAACAAGGAGTTCGCGCTCTATCGTCTGGGTAGTTATGAGGAAGCAGAACGTGTGCATAGCAAACTGCAGTCTGTGGATCCTGGCTTTGCTGGATCCCTTGATGACAGGGGTACTGCATTCTTCCTTCCTGACACCTACAGTGAAACACTCGATTATGAGCTTCCTGATAGGTGGTATGAGAACGAATCAGAAGAAGCAGCACCAGTGAACAACACGACAGTTTCCGAATAAACAAATATGAGGCTATGAGGTCGCAATCTTTATTGTGCATAGCCTTCTTTTTTCTTTTATGCTAAGCTCACTGATATTTGATATGGATGGCGTACTGCTGGATTCCATGCCACACCATGCAGATGCCTGGATCCGGGTTTTTGATGAATGGGATGTCAGGATCACAAGAGATGACGTCTATGAAATAGAAGGTGCCAACCATCTTCAGGGCCTGCAATGGCTTTTTAACAGGGCAGGCAAAAACATCAGTGCTGAGGACTACGATGTTATACTGGACAGGAAAGTAGAGATATTCTCCGGACTCGGGAGGGTGGAACCCTTTGATGGCATCGGTGATTGCCTCAGTAAACTGAAGAGTTCCTTCCGGCTTGCCCTTGTGACAGGTTCCGAGAGGGTCACCGTGGAAAGGCTGGTAAGTGAGTTCTTTCCTGACATGTTCGATGTTGTTGTCTGTGGTGATGATGTGCAACAGGGAAAGCCCTTTCCAGATCCTTACCTGAAGGCTGTGGAAATGCTTGGTGTGGAAAAAGGTGAATGTCTTGTGGTAGAGAACGCACCCATGGGTGTGGAGGCTGCAAAAAGTGCGGGGCTGTACTGTGTGGGTGTACCCACGTACGTATCTCCTGAAAAGTTATCCCGGGCAGACATAGTTCTGCGTGACCATCTCTCCCTTCCTGAATATCTTATGGAGATGCTTACTAACTGATTTTCGTAAGATATTAAAGTCCGACACTCCACTACTTATGTATGAATGATAATACCGATTCTCAGGAAGACCTTCAGGCCCAGCTAAAAGAGCTTAAAGAAGAGTTCAGTCAGACTCCCAGTATGGATAACCTCTACCAGATCGCGATCACATATCATGCACTGGGGCAAACGGAACGCGGTATTGGCTTTGCGGAAGCTTTCCTGATGCAGATCGAGAATGAAAAGGAACGAATCATCCAGACCACCATGATACTGAGTATGCTCGAGCGGGACGAGGAAGCTACACAGGCTCTCAGGGAAGCAGAGGATAAATTCAGCGATGATCCCCAGATCAAGCGCTATGAGGGTATGCTGCTCAACAAACAGAAAAGATTTGAAGAAGCTGTTGATGTTTTCGATGGCCTGCTGCAGGACAATTCTGATGACCTGGAATCCATATCAGGAAAGGTGATAGCACTTCTCGGTCTTGATAGGAATGACCAGGCTGTAAAAACCTATCAGGCATCCATTAAAGTTACTCCAAAGGAAGCGCCCCAATGGCACTTCAAGGGTATGCTTGATGGCCTGATGCAGGAATACGTCTCCAAATCCAAAGGTCCCGCAGGGGAGCAGAAAAAGAAGATGCTTGAGAGCTTCAAATCCATGGATTCGCTGATCGATAACTTTGGACCCGAGGTTGGGAACTTTTATCGCATGGGCCAGCTTGCAGGAAGGGAAGCTTACGGGTTGATGCTGGAGGAGGAAGAACATACTGAAGAGTAATGTTTTATTAAGGGCATAACGTCCTTATTTTTTCTGCCAGAATATACCGTTTTTTTCTATTTTTGCCTTTATGTTTCCTACATGTAGTATTGTTACTATGTGTTTATCACAATAAGGCAATTATTGCCTCTATCGGGGAAAGTTTTATAATGTTTTTTCTTCCAACCTCTGTACGATGGAGAAATACGTTGTCAGATGTTCAAAATGTGGGGAGGTCCATGGCCCCCATTCGCTGAACTGTAAGAACGGTGATGATGCACTTTTACGCACCGAATATTCAAGTAAGCAACTGCATCCTGCTGACCTGCCGGGTATCTGGCGCTATCAGGACTGGCTGCCTGTCAATGGTATCATTGAGGAAGGTTCAGGGCGAACCATTACCTACAAGAGCCAGGGTTTTGCGGAAGAGTACGGACTTGAGGACCTCTGGATCGCTTTCAACGGATACTGGCCTGAAAGAGATGCAGGGATGATGACCTGTACTTTCAAGGATCTTGAATCCTTCCCGACCATGCAGCTTATCAGGGAATTGAATGAGGAAAGGATCATGGTTGTGGCCTCTGCCGGCAATACGGCACGTGCATTTTCTCACGCATGCACCATAACAGGACAGCCACTACTTCTGGTAGTGCCGGAAAACAGTGCTCACAGGCTATGGACCACACATGAGCAGAATCCATCTGTCTGTCTTGTGACCGTGGAAGGTGATTATTTCGATGCCATATCGCTTGCGGGAAAAATAGCTTCCAGAGACGGTTTTGTAAACGAGGGCGGGGCGAAGAACGTTGCCAGGCGTGATGGAATGGCTACTGTAATGCTTGATGCGGCTCTCACAATGGGAACACTTCCCGACCACTACTTCCAGGCTGTAGGAAGCGGTACAGGCGGGATATCTGCCTGGGAAGCATCCATGAGGCTTGCAGAGGATGGCAGGTTCGGTTCAAAACTTCCGGTACTTCATCTGGGTCAGAACATCCCCTGTGCTCCGCTTTATTCCCTCTGGAGTGATTCTGATGTGGTTTCGGATTCATGCCCGGAAGGCATGTACGATGATGTACTTTTCAACAGAAAGCCTCCTTATTCTGTAAAAGGAGGCGTAAAGGATGCCCTCGATGCTACCGGCGGTATGATGTATGCGGTAAGCAACGACGAGGCATCGGCTTCACAGTCATTGTTCGAAAAAACGGAAGGAATAGACATAAACCCGGCCGCAGCAGTGGCAGTTGCCGCACTTGTGCAGGCGGTAGAAGGGGGTAATGTCTTGCCCGAGGACAGAATAGTCCTGAACATTACCGGTGGCGGACAGAAGAGGTTGATGCAGGATTATCCTGTAAGACAGATCGAGCCGTCAGCAGGGGTTTCGGCAAAGGACCCGAACGCAGAAGATGAGATTTTGAATATAGTGGAAGGATTTTTTGGTGTGAGAATATGAACGAAGAACTAACTCTTACGATTCTTGGCGGTGTGGACAAAGACGGTGTTCCGGAGCCTGTCAGTTCCTTGGATATATGCAAAGGTGAGATCATCGGTATTGTCGGCCCTACGGGTTCCGGCAAAAGTACACTGATCGATGATATAGAACAACTTGCGCAGGGGGATACTCCCACAGGCAGGTCGGTACTCATTAACGGAGAGAGGCCCGATGCTGTGATCCGTGTTGACCCCCGCAAGAAACTTGTTGCGCAATTATCCCAGAAAATGCATTTCCTGGCTGACATGACAGTCCGCGACTTCCTGCAGATGCATGCACGCAGCAGGGGAAAGGGACCTGAACTTGTGGACAGGGTCATAGAACTTGCAAACACCCTGACAGGAGAACCAATCTCAGCCGACAATTATCTCACTGTCCTGAGTGGTGGACAGTCAAGGTCACTCATGACAGCGGATATTGCAGTTATAAGTGATTCCCCGGTTGTGCTCATAGACGAGATCGAGAACGCAGGGATCAAGAAACAGGAAGCGCTCCAGTTGCTCTCAGGCGAGGGTAAGATCGTCGTGGTAGTGACCCATGATCCGGTACTTGCCTTGATGGCATCCCGGAGGATAGTTATTCGTAACGGTGGAATGGTCGATATAATCACCACAAGCACGGGTGAACAGGATGTCTGCGGCAGGATTGCCAAGGTGGACAACTGGCTTATGTCCCTCAGGGAAACGATCCGCAAGGGGGAGGTCGTGGAGGAGCTTGCATGAAACTCGTTGTACTTGCAGGTACTCCGGGTTCAGGTAAAACCTCTGTCCTGCTCCACACCATCAAATCACTTGTCAAGAATGGGAAGAAACCAGCTGTAGTAAAGGTTGATTGCCTCTGGACAGATGATGACCAGCGCTTTGCCAAACTGGATATCCCTGTGCATGTGGGTCTTGCAAAGGACATGTGTCCGGACCATTTCACCATCTACAATACCGAGGAGATGCTTGGCTGGGCCGAAGATGAGGATGCTGATATCGTACTCAACGAAACCGCAGGTCTGTGCCTGCGCTGTGCACCCTATCCCGACGAATGCCTTGCCATATGTGTCATCGACGTCACCACGGGACCGAACACTCCCCTGAAGGTGGGTCCGCTGCTTACCACCGCGGACATAGTTGTCACCACAAAAGGAGACCTTGTATCCCAGGCAGAGCGTGAGGTCTTCAGGGAAAGAGTGCTTGATGTCAATCCCGGATGTTCCATTGTGGAAGCCAACGGCCTGACAGGAAAGGGAGCATTCGAACTTGCCGAGATGATCTCAGAGGGACCTGAGGTTCATGACAAGATGATACTTCGCTACAATCCGCCCCTTGCCATCTGTTCTTTGTGTACGGGAGAGACAAGGGTCGCACGCAAGCATCACATGGGTGTGCTGCGGCAGATAGACGGTTTCATGGAGTACAAGGGTGAATAAAAATGGATGAGATCCTGTCCCTCCTTCCGGGATATAATTGCGGAAGCTGCGGTTTTAAGCAGTGCAGGGACTTTGCCGCCCAACTGAAAAGCAAGGATGATATCCAGAGATGTCCGTTTCTTGAAAGGGAAATGTTCATGGATAACTTCGAGAAGTTATCCGAGCTTGTAAGTGGTACTAGTTCTGCTGAGGAAGCGAAGATCATAGGTGTGATCGATGGCCTTGAGGCGGATTTCATGCTTGCTCCTCTGAAGGATGAATGTTCCTGCAGGGAGTTCATCCATCCCTTTGACGGTTCTGTGGAGATAAATGTCGGTGATTTCCTGCGCTACAGGCCGCTTGGCTGTCCCGTAACACACTTTGCGAAGGTGATAGATATTGACCCTGGAATTTATACAATTCATATGGTGGGTCCCCTGCACAGGTTAGGACGGGATGATTTTGAGTTCAAGGATGCAGGTCTGTGCATGATACTTGCCTTTGAAGGCAAAGTTTCCCGCGGTAAGCTTCCGAAGGTGGGTCAGACTGTGAAATTCGTGCCTGAATATTGTATGATGCAGAAGGTCCACTCGGGAATGGTTGTAGGTGTAGAAGGGAAAGATGTAAGAATAGAAGCCATAGACCTCAAGGTATGGTGATCTGACAATGTCTGCACAAAAAGTGATAACACCTTCTGAAGCAGTATATCAGGGTATAAAAGATGCGGGTATCGACTTTATTGTCAGTGTACCATGTGCCAATCTTAAGGAACTCATTCCAATGGTGGATTCGGATCCTGATATTATCCACGTACCCGTTACACGTGAGGAAGAAGGTGTCGGTGTATGTGCCGGTGCCTACATGGGGGGCAAGAGGCCTGCAATGCTCATGCAGAACTCCGGTCTTGGAAATTCGATCAATGCACTGGCATCGCTTGATATCCTTTATGGTATACCCCTGCTTATGATAATGAGCCATCGGGGTGTGGAAGGTGAGCCCATAGTGGCCCAGGTACCCATGGGTCAGCTTACGGCTCCGCTTCTTGAGACACTCAAAATCCCTTATTTCCTGCCCGGAACGAAGCAGGACGCAACAGACATGATAATCACAGCTATGGATGATGCTTTTAACAAAAATAAACCGGTAGCGGTGCTATTGCCGATTCCATTCTGGAGGCAGGCATGAAACGAATGGACGCAATCTCAGAGATAGCCGAAAAGGCTACAGATATCGATGCCCCTGTGGTAGGTAATATCGGAATCCCATGTAAGGAGCTGCATCAGACATGCGATATCCCTAACAACTTCTATATGCTGGGTTCCATGGGGCTCGCATCATCAATCGGTTTGGGGCTTGCACTATCCCTTCCCGAAAGGAAGATCATTGCTATTGACGGAGACGGTTCGGTTCTCATGAATATGGGAAGTCTTGCAACCATCGCATGGCAGGCACCTGAAAACTATCTTTTGATAATCATAGATAACGGAGCATACGGTTCCACAGGTAACCAGCCGACTGCAACCTCACAGGGAACTGATCTGACCCGGGTGGCAGAAGGAGCGGGCAACCTGAGAGTTTACGATACCGATACAAAAGAAGGTTTAAGGAAAATACTGCAGGAAACCGATAATGGAATAGTTGTTGTCAGAACACTGCCCGGGAATGCTGAGGTTCCCAACATTAAGATGTCTCCTGAAGAAATAATTAAGAGATTTATGGCCGAAGCGTCTCGACCATCCAGCTCAGTTTGAAAGTACCGTCCAGTATCATTTTCTTCAGCTTGTCCTCAAGTTCCAGTGCTCTTTTGCGGTCTGACTGGCGCAGGACTATGGGTACTTCATTCAGTTTATTGTCGGTTTCAAATCTGACTTTCCCAAGTTCTGCCCTGAAAACATCCTCCTTGCAGATAATACTGCACAATCCGCAGTTAAAACACAGATGCCTGTCGAGCACAGGTCTCTCGTTCTTGAAATAGATGGCATCCATGGGACAGTTTTCGGCAGCTCCGCATTCTTTACACCTTATGCATGAAGCGGGTTTGAATTCTACCGAAAGGTCAACATCCTGCCATCCGTCCGCATATGTGGTGTCACTTATGGTCACCCGCCTGTCCACATCCATCACTGGCATAGCTACCTTATGATCGGTCATGGTGATGGCATCAAGTACACCGTCGTTTACAACCGGTATGGGTATGGCCCATGAAGCTATACACTCAGGTCCGGCTGATGTGGCAAATCCTCCCATAAGCTGCGGGTCCATTGTGTGCATGTCGGCAAAACCTGTCATGTTTGGTTTTTCAGGGCTGCTGCGGGTACCTTCTCCTATCACAAAGCCCTCTGCACCGTTCATGAGCATCCTTGTGCCCACGCCGATGGTAGTAAAACCAGGATCGTTCTTCAGGGGATTGATCTGTCCGCATCCGGAGAACGTTGCTGTCTGCATGTCAGGTTCAAATTCAGTAGCATGGAAAATCGTACTCACCGGTTCTGAGGAACAATTTACGAATGCGGCATAGTTCTTGAATGTATGCCTTGTGGCATAGAGCTTCGCATGCGGCATCTCATCCAGTGTGACCGCTGTCTGGAAGGTATCTTCCTCGTCCGTGATGACCGATACCTCGATGGTCTTTCTGTCCACCATGTCCCTGAAAAGGTGTCCTCCTCCGTAATCATGTTCCTTATATGAATGTGCGGTACCGAAAACCATCAGATCAAGCATGCCCAGACTTTCGTTCGGGCAGGGTCCAACATGTGCCGGCACCCCATTTAAGAACACCTTGGATGCTCTTTTAAAACTAAAAGGTGACTCTACGGGAAAAGAAAGCAATGCATAGGTTCCGCTCATAATGGCTCGGGTTGCGGTGGTGACGACATCAACATCCTTTGTGGTAACCTTTTCTCCCTTCTCAACAAGATCGCAGACCTCCTGCGAGGTCATAACTACAGCCGTTTTTTCATCTATCTTCTTGCGGATATCCTCGATTGAGCGTTCCATAAAATTCCCCTCTGGTTAATACTATATCTCCGAATAAGTATAAGTAAAAACGGTTTAAAGCATTAGATTAAGCTGATCTTTGAGTTGATCTTTGCAGATCAGTCAAGGTTGAGGATGCTTGCCAGCTCAAGACCTTCGCTTCCGATCTCGGAAAGTCTGTCAAAGGCCTCTTCCCTGGTGATGTATTTCTCAGTACGGGTGCCGTCGGAAGCCTCGATCTTGATGGTGATCTCGTTCTTGACATAGCCACGGTCAAGTGATTCTTTCACGACCTCTCCGTACTGCTCGGCAATGAGTTTAAGGCAGTCGAATATTTCGTTGTTGCGGACCGCATCCTTTCCGTCAAGCAGTATCTGGGTGAGTTCCTGGGACTTGACGGAGTACCTTATGTATTTTGTGAGCTCGTCCATGAGGGCACTGATGCTCTCAAGTTTTACGGATTTCAAAAGAGTATCGTCTGCTGTAATATCAAGGTTATCGAAGTATATCTGGCAATTTTCTTCGTCACAGCTTATCCTGAACTTCTGATCCTTTTTCTTGCTCTCGAAAGTTGCATCAACATGGCTTCCGCCATCATAGTTTACAGATGTGATGATAAAATCGGACACTTCTATCATCTTGACCTTATTTTCCTTATGAAGTATGCCCGCCTTTGTCCATGTTGGAAGGAACAGATCTCCGTATACATCCTTTACCGTGAGTATGTCGTGCATATATACCAGTTCGGAAGTATACTCCATTCCAAGGAAGAATGACTTCATGGTTCCCCTGAGAACACTTTCCTTCATGGAAACATAATATTTGTTGGTTACAGCATAGCTGCCTGATTTGAAAAGAGGATTAAGTGTAACAAGAATCTCGTTCTCTATCTTGTAAAGATCGCTCTCTGATTCCCTTTTTGTCTGTTCGAGTTTCAGGTTCAACTCCTTCAGACCCTTCGTGGAACTTGCCACACAGGCATCGATCACTGAATTGCGACATTCGAGTATTTCCTTATCCTGGGCGCCTTTAGAGAGTTCGTCCACATAGGTCTGTATATCCTTGCTGAACTTATCCAGTTCAAGTATTCGGGATTCAAGTGAGGATACCTCTTCTGACTCATCCTCGTTTAACTCGATAGCAGTGTTTTCAAGAGGTATTACCTTTTTTGCTATGTCTATGAACTCATTAAGGTCCTGAATAAAATCCCTTTGTAATGGTAAGTCGGTAGAGTCCTGAAATGTGTATCTCATCCAAATCCCCTTTAAAATATATATGTTTAATATATTCTCTTATTCCTGTTATATAAATTTCGATGTAGTTGAATTATATCACTGATCTTACAGTCTCAAGTATTTGATTCATGTACTTTGTAGCGCCGTTCTTAAGATCCATGGGATGAAGTTCTCCTGATACGAAAACCGTTTCAAGTTCATCATATCCCCTGCAGCTCAGGTTTCCTCCGAACTTCTCCGGTCTCTCAAAGACCACTTCCTCGTAGCGCGGGCATATGTGGTATTTGAACAATTCCAGTACCGGATTGTTCTCGGCTTCCCCTGCAGGACAGAAAGCTTTCTTCATCTTCTTTTTGATATCCTGCTCTGAATCATCCACTGAGATATAGTTCTCGTTGGATGATGACATCTTGTTCCCGTCAAGTCCCAGGAGTATCGGTGTGTGGATACATAACGGTGCTTTGTATCCAAGTGAAGGCAATCCTTCTCTTGCGAGCATGTGTATCTTCCTCTGGTCGATACCACCAACGGCGATATCAACACCAAGCAGTGCGATATCCACTGCCTGCATGATAGGGTAGACCATCTGTGATACCTTCGGATCCTCCATCTGGCGTCCTACCTCATCCATGCTTCTTCTTGCCCTGTTGAGGGATGTAAGCTGTGTGAGTTTGAGTACGTTGAGCATGTATTCGGAACTAAGCTGATAATCGGATCCGTAGACAAAGTTCGTCTTCTCGGCATCCAGGCCAAGGGCGATAAAACACCTCTTGTTATAATCTGCGGTCTCGCGGACCTCTTCGAGCGTTCCCTTCTGGTTGAGGTATGCATGGACATCCGCCAGCAGAACGGTAATCTCGAACCCTGCGTTCTGCAGATCGAGGAGTTTGTTCACTGTCAGTACATGTCCCATGTGTATCTTGCCGCTGGGCTCATATCCGACATAGGCTTTTGGATGCTCTTTTGTTTCAAGAATTGCTTTAAGCTCTTCCTCAGTTACTATTTCCTGCACGTTCCTTTTTATAAGCTCAAGTCTGTCCATGAGTTCACCATTTCTAAATCGTGCTCTGTATAATCACATATCCCTTTAAATGCTTTTTCTTATATCGTTTCGGCATTATCAGGACCGATCAGATCTTTGATAAATAGTGCTCCTTCCGGGGAGCTGAACTGCGGGATATCCCAGTTCTGCACAACCTTTTTTCTGGTTGTCATTGTACTTTTCTCCAGATGAGGATCATACCCCTCTACCTCGTATTCTTCCTTCATGATCATCATACCCCTTTTCTGCCATGAAGGGAGCTTTGCGACATTTGTCCCCCTGCTAAAGAGCAGCTCATGCATATCACTGGATCCCTTGTTCCTGAGATACGCTGCTGCATCTGCTTCTTCCATTCCTTCAGATAACAATGCATAGTATGCATGGGAATTTACACAATTTCTCCATGCTTCCGCCTGCCGCCATATGAGGTATTCGTTGATCAGTTTTCCATGGACGGGTATTATTCTCGAGTCAAAAGAAAGCGGTTCTGCAGGTTCAAGTATCATTGTCAGTGCACTGCTGATAAAAGAAGGCACTACGGAATCTATTTTCTCGATCCTTCCTTCAAAGGCAAGCTCCGGGAAGAACAGACTTATCTCATCGGAAAAAATGTATGCGAACAATGGGCTCAGGCCACTGCTCTTAAAGAAAAGTTGTACGGCATCCGCCATGGCAGATGCGAATCTGGTATCATAGGGTTTTTCAAATTCCAGGCGTGAAAGCGCATTCTTGAAATTACGGCCGTCAACGCGGATGATAACAGGCGGTACACAACGCAGATCCGAAAAGATCTCTCGCCTTTTCATATACCGATCAGTCTTCAGGCTCTTTCTTGGGCTGCTTCTTGAATTTGTTCACGATATTTCTTATCAGAACAATGTCGCCAGTGGTGATAACCCATCTGTAGGGGATGATAACGCCCTTCGAGGTCACATCAAAGATGTCCCTGTTGATGGAAGATACGGCTATACCCTTAACTGCCCTTTCGTCGACGTCCAGGACCAGATCGGCAACCTTGCCTATGTATGTGCCGGTTTCAGTGTAAATGTTTAAACCGAAAAGTGAAGTTATGTCTACTCGCATGATATCCCCTCTTACTTATATTTTACTTATATATCAATATTTGTATGTAAGTACAGTGTTTGATTTTTCCTTTTAAGTAATACATTCATCCCTTTTATGGTTATATTTTTGATATTCCACTGCGCACTGTCTCAGCAGATTTGTGAAGCTCTCTTGTCTGCTCTTCCGTTAGTCTGAGTTCTATGATCTCTTCAGCCCCGTTTCTTCCCAGTTTTACGGGAACTCCCAGGCACACATCATCCAGGCCGTATTCCCCGTTCAGATAGACAGATGCAGGAACTATTCTTTTTGTGTCCTTGAGAATGGCTTCGGTCATGCTGGCTATTGCAGCAGAGGGCGCGTAGAATGCACTTCCTGTTTTCAGGTGTCCCACGATCTCGGCACCTGCATTGATAGTTCTTCGGACTATTCTGTCCATTGCATCCTTTTCCATGAT
The DNA here is from genome assembly GCF_013388255.1 of Methanolobus zinderi. Taxonomy (NCBI): domain Archaea; kingdom Methanobacteriati; phylum Methanobacteriota; class Methanomicrobia; order Methanosarcinales; family Methanosarcinaceae; genus Methanolobus; species Methanolobus zinderi. The sequence continues at coordinate 2,331,707 of NZ_CP058215.1, read as the reverse complement.
CTCGGGCAACGGAATTCCCGATACGGTTGTGTACTCCGGAAGGGGTACCATGGAATCACCGTGTCCTCCCAGCACCATTGCATTCACATCCCTTACCGAGCAGCTAATTTCCTTTGCAATAAAGGATGCAAACCTTCCTGAATCCAGAAGTCCACTCATGCCGAAGATCCTTCCTCTCTCAAGATCTGTGCACTGAATGGCTGCATATGTAACCACGTCAAGTGGATTTGTGACCATCATTATGATGGCTTCAGGGGAGTGCTGCATTATATTGGCGCACACGTCCTGTGTTATTTTGATATTGGTGGCTAGCAGGTCGTCCCTGTCCATCCCCGGTTTTCTGGCGATACCCGCCGTGATCACCACAATATCCGAATCGCTTATGTCGGCATAATCATTGGAGCCCGTAACGTCCACATCATAGCCCATGATGGGTGCTGCCTGGGCGATATCCAGGGCCTTCCCCTGGGGTAAGCCTTCAACAATGTCAAGCATGACCACATCGGCAATGTCAAGTTCCGCAAGACGCTGTACGGTCGTCGCTCCGACATTACCTGCCCCGATAACTGAAACTTTCATTCTTTTATTCCTGTAATTTCTCATACATTAACCTCTCTCCACTCAGGGTTCCATATATAAATGATTACTTTTATCCAACTTGTATATTTCCTGCCAGACACTAGAGTTTATCATATATTAAATCTAAGATTAAAACTTACATACAAGTGAAACAAATGCTTACCAGCACATATATCCATATACCGAGAATCGGGAATACGATCGAGAAAAAGATCTGGAAGAGTGGTGTCCGTACATGGGACGAGTTCGTTGAGAGAAAGGACGATGTCCCTATCTCCCGGTCACGGATGGAATTGATACTTCCGGGTATCGAGGAGTCCAGGGAGAGGCTGGAATGCCGGGACTTCGAATTCTTTGCAAATTCCCTGCCGAGTGCGGAACACTGGCGTGCTTTCCGTGAGTTTTCCGGAAAGGCAGCCTATGTGGATATCGAGACCACCGGTCTTTCACCGGGCAGCTCCCATATAACTGTAATCGGCATATACGACGGAAAAGAGGCAAAGACCTTCATACACGGAGTGGACCTGGATGAGGTGGTGGAAGAGTTTGAGAAATACGAATATCTCGTTACGTTCAACGGTGCAAGATTCGATCTGCCCTTTATCAAACGTGAATTCCCGGAAGTTGATCTTAACAAGTTACACGCTGACCTGATGTATCCTCTCAGGCGAATATCCCTTACAGGCGGCCTTAAGAAGATAGAAGTGGAACTGGGCATCTCCAGAGGAGAGGATGTCGCCGATATCTCGGGTTTTGATGCCGTACGCCTGTGGCACCAGTATAAAAAAGGTGATCAGGAAGCTCTTGAATTGTTGCTCGAATACAACAGGGAAGACACAATGAATCTCAAGACCATAATGGAAATGACCCTTCCCAGATTTATAGATAAGAAATTCTCCGAATGCATCTGATATGGTACCGGACCTGAGCAAGATCCCGGATTCTCCCGGCGTATACCTGATGAAAGATTCTTCCGGGGTGATCATATACGTCGGAAAGGCAAAATCCCTGATAAAAAGGGTACGTTCTTATTTTCAGTCGTCTGCAAACCAGACTCCAAAGACCCGTGTACTTGTCAGGCAGATCGATGATATCGAGTTTATAGTAACCGATACCGAGATTGATGCGCTTGTACTTGAGGCCAACCTGATAAAAAAATACAAGCCCAGGTACAATGTCCGTCTGAAGGATGACAAACGCTATCCATATGTGAAGGTCACGACCAATGAAAGGTTCCCCCGGATATTTCTGACACGCAGAAGACGCATGGATAATGCCCTCTACTTTGGTCCGTACACCAACAGCAGGGCAATTCGCAGCACGCTTGAGGTGATATCAAAGCTGTTCCTGCTGCGCCGCTGCAGAAAGCCGGTAGTTCCGGGAAAGAGCCGTCCATGCCTCAATTATCATATAAAACGCTGCATAGCCCCATGTAAGGCTTCCATTGACGAGGAAGAATATAACAGAAGGGTCATGAAGGCGGTCCGTTTTCTAAAAGGCGATACTGCGGGTCTTCTCAAAGAGCTTGAAGAGAGGATGCAGTCCCTGGCAGAGGATCAGGAATATGAGGCTGCTGCAGAGGTGCGGGACCAGATAGAGGGTCTCAGGTGTCTTACAGAGCAGCAGATAGCGACCTCGGGAATAGAGGACAGGGATGTGATCGCTGCGGTTGCCGATGGTTCTACAGTATACCTTCAAATATTTTACATCCGTCATGGAAGCATGGTCGGTAAAGCCGATTTCAGACTTGAGGATTCGGGCAATGCCGAAATACCGGCTGCATTGGCCGCATTTATAAAGCAGTATTATCAGGATTCTCCTATCCCGCCGGAGATACTCGTGCAGGAAGAGGTCCTTGAAAAAGAACTGATTTCCGGATGGCTTGGTCAGAGATCAGGCAGGGAAATAAAGTTACAGGTTCCCTACAGGACAGAAAAGAAAAAGATCATGGAGATGTGTCTGCGCAATGCCGAAATGGCGATGAGGATATCCCGGTTGGAAAAGGGTCTCTCCGAAGCATCTCTTATTGCACTTAACGAATTAAAGGACGTACTGTCCCTTGAAAAACTGCCACAGCACATAGAAGGATTTGACATATCCAATATATCGGGTACAAATGCCGTGGGCTCGATGGTTGTGTTCAAAGACGGGCTGCCTGCCAGGGATGGGTACAGACAGCACAATATTCGCACTGTAAAAGGCATCGATGATTTTGCCATGATGGCCGAGGTGGTACAGCGCAGGTACTCGCGTCTGATAAAGGAGGACAGCCCTATGCCTGACCTTATACTGATAGACGGAGGTCCGGGTCAGGTGGGTGCAGCCAAGTCATCCCTTGATTCCCTGGGTCTCGATATTCCCCTGATCGGTCTGGCAAAGCGTTTTGAACATATAATCACTCCTAATAAGGGGTCTGATGAGGTTATCATCCTCCCGAAGACCTCTCCTGCCCTGAAACTGCTTATGAGGGTAAGGGATGAAGCCCACCGTTTTGCAGTAACATCCCATCGTCGCAGGAGGTCTGCAACACTTACACACTCCCAGCTTGATGCAATACCGGGAATAGGCCCCGGTAAAAAGAAACTTCTCATCGAACACTTCGGCTCGGTTGAGAATATGAGGTCCGCTACCCCTGAACAGCTGATGGAGGTTAAGGGTGTGAGTAAAAAGATAGCAGAGCGCATACAGGAGCATCTGGGAGGCGGCTCATCAGTGGATGCCGACAGCGGCTAAGTTCAAATATATTGGGTTCATATATTTTGTTTAATAAATTTGGAAGTTGATGTATTCTGCTTATTAGAGGGTGAGGTTAAATGGGTAACGAGCTGGATTTCCATGGCAATATCAGGACTCCTGATATAAGGATGCTATACGATATGAAAGAAGTTCTCTATGACAGGGAATGGCTGGACAGAGCCAGTAATGTCGAACTTTATTATATGTACAGGGACCTGTATAAAGACGAATCGAACCTTGAGAAGATGAAAGAACATAATCTCAGGTACGATATAACTGTCATACCTCCCAGAATGCTTGGAAGGGAATATGTAAAGACGGCAGGTCACTATCATCCCTATGTGCCGGGAACGGAATTGTCCTACACGGAGGTCTATCAGGTACTTGAAGGAAAGGCCACCTATCTTCTCCAGAAACAGGAAGGTGACCTGGTAACTGATGTGATGGTCTATAATGCAGAGGCAGGTGATTGCATTGTAATTCCTCCCAACTACGGGCATATAACCATCAATGCCACCGGTGATACCCTGAAGATGGCAAACTGGGTCGCAAGGGATTTCTCATCGGTGTATGGTCCCATCAAAGAGCTTTCAGGTGCTGCATATTACCTTCTGGTGGACGGCTTCATCACGAATCCGGATTACGGCGAGGTCCCGCCCATAAGATCCAGGGAAACAATGGATTATCCCGAATTCGGGCTGTCAAGCGGAGAGGACATGTACGATCTTGTAGATGATATGGATAAACTTGCATTTCTCACAAGACCTCAGGACTATACTTCCGCTTTCAAAGAAATAGTCGGAAAGTAAGGTTTTTATTATGTGAACCTATAAATGGGTGCAAGTTGCTTAAACGGTAGAGGTGTATTGTTGCTACAAAACAGCCGTATTCAGTTTACGTCTTCCAAGATCGAGGATCTGATGTTCAGGACGACATTCAATCCAAAGACCATGGAAGGCGATGTAATAGTCAACCTTTCCCTGATCCACAAAGAGGATTTTGAGGATGTACTAAAGATATTCAGCCTTGCCATCAACAGTGGTCTTGCCGTAAGTCCGATGCTTAAGGTATTGCATGAAGGCGATTCTATCGGGGACAGGGTCATCGGCAAGGATGAAGTCGGCTTTGCAACAGTATGCAGTATCACCATCGACGGTATTCTTTTAAAAGCCGGCGTGATGGTCAAACCCAGATTCGGCGGTCTTGTGGAGATCCGGGATGGTGCACCTATTCGTTTTACCAATGTCCTGACATACCAGAGTACAACCATTGACCCTCTGGAAGTATTAATGTCACAGGAACTTACATCGGTTATGGAGATGCTCAGGACCGGTACCGGAAAGATCCTCGCGAACCTGAGGGAAGCTCCCATGGTTGCAAGGGATGTGATCGACAACACCCTGTCAGACATGGTCGATGCCGGTATAACCGGAATTCTGGAGGTTGGGGAACCCAACACAAGAATACTGGATGTGCCTGTGGAGAGGGATCATCTGGGAATTGTTGTGATTGGCGGTACGAATCCCATGGCTATAGTTCAGGAGCATGGCATTCCCATCAGGACAAATGCGATGTCAACACTGCTCAACATCAATGAACTGAAGCACATCAACGAACTGTAGAATTAATAATTTCTTTTTTATGCCCTGGCGGCTATCTGTGATGCTATCACGGAATTCAGTTTCTCTATAAATTCCTGTTTTTTACCAAAGGGCACAGTTGCACCTGCAGCAATATCATGCCCGCCGCCCGCTCCTCCAATCTCCTGGCAGACCTGTCCTATGGCTTCCGAGAGGTTCAGACCCCTGTTTACAAGTTCCTGGGTCCCTCTTGCCGAAACCTTATGACCGTCCTCCTTGTTCGCAAAGGCTACAATAGGAAGATGACGGTTATTGGAAGCATGGCTCATTCCCGCGACAATACCAACGATGGTCTCCGGGATACTGCTGCCGGCATCGAAGAACTGCAGATGGGAAAGCTGGGTGACTCCGTTGTCCTTTACGAAATTCAGCCCGTCAACAAGGTTCTTCCTGTGCTCGTTAAGCAATCTGCTTGCAGAATCATAGGCCTCTTCCCTGTCTCCCATGCAGACTGCCATACCGACCTCTGCCTGCATGTATCTGCCCGTAGCATTCAGAAGAGTGGAATACTCGCTGGCGTCTCTCATTTCGGTGCCCTCTTCTTCCTGTAATAACAGGTAGCATTCTCCCACAAGGCGGTTGACATTGTATGAGGACAGCCCGTTCTGAACTGAGTACTGCAGCAGTGAGGAAGTGACCCTGACCTTTTCTCCCTCATCCAGGTCTATCCACCGACGCCACTTCTCATCATTCCCTGACCGCAGCCCGATCCTGTGCAGAAAATCAATACAAGCGTCCTCGCTGCCAGAAAGTCCCGGAAGGTATGGGTCAGATGAGAACTGGAGCATCTTGAATACGGGTCTTGTCTGTTTTCCATAGAGGGAAATATCTTTTTTAGCTTCTATGATGGTGGGATTTGCTTCAAGGATCTCCCTGTTCAGGCTGACAAGTTTCCCGTACTTGCGGTATTGCATATCACCCACACAGCCGACAATTGCCAGGTCTGCCAGGTCACTGTTGTTGCCAAGCTGGCCGGCAAGTATGAATGTGGTTCCGGAACCACTTATCTCAAAGGAACCGTTTGCCCCGAAAAGATGTGGGTTCAGGTGCAGGTCTGTATCTCCCTGTGGTCTGTGATGATCTGAAATGATCGCATGCAGTCCATAGTTACTTATATGTTCTATCTGGCCACTGCCAAGATCGGTAAATATTGTAAGTTCCGGATTCTTGTCTGCAAGCTCACTGACGATATTCTCATCAAGCTGCTTTACAAAGAGCATCTCATACTCTATACCGGCTCTCTCAAGGGCTTTTGCTATAATGGCTCCTGATGTTATTCCGTCGGCATCGATGTGGGATACCAGTTGTATCTCCCTGTGCTTTTTTATCTCTTCAGCACACTTTTTGGCACGCTGTGCCATCTGTATCATGGTTTCGGACATCTTTCCCTCACGAGATTATCCTTGACCCTTTCTTCCATCCCTCAGGGTCAATGACATATTTGTTTGCTTTTCTTTCCATTCTGCAGAAGTCCTGTATCTCATCCACCGTGAATTTTGTCCTGCCATCTTCGTGGAACCTGTCCCGGAGTACATCCCATGGTATTATGTATGCTTCTCTGGCTTTACCGACTCCCATTCTAAGTTCTATGGCAAGGAAACCCGTTCTTCCTGATCTGATCAGGTAGTCGGATATGCGGTCTATCTGATGTATCCCTTTCTTGTCGGTTGTGAAATGCTGGGTGAAATAGAGTGCTTTTGCTCCTTTGTCCACTGAGATGCTCTTGCATTCGATCCCCATATAGTAATCAGGGTCCAGTGAATCCACCAGCACATCCAGGAACTGTGGTGTGAACCGGTGCTGTTTCAGGCGATGTGCTATGCCTTTTATGTCCTTTTCTTCAAAATATGTGTTAAAAGACTGAACAAGTGTCCTTTCGAACTCTGTCATGAAATACCCGTGTTTTTTTGAAATAAGATTCACTTTATATTATTAAAAATGCTTTGTTATCTGCGTTAAATTGATGTACTTGTCATTCAATTACTCACTGATGAATAAAAAAGAACTTGAAATTATAGCCTCCATTGGCTCAGTAATCCTGTTGACAGTACTTTTCGTACTGGTGCATCAGACCATGCAGGGCATGCAGCAGTTACAGGAATACGGCTTTGTGGGCGCACTTGTTGTCTTTATTATAGTTACTTCGGCAATAGGCCTGAAGATAAACCAGATGGACTGATAGGGTGTTTTTGTTTGGTAGTGGTAAGCGAATATATAGAATTTGATACGAAAGGGAATGCGGATATAATCGATATCACTCCTGATGTGTCGGATATCGTCGCGTCATCGGGGATCATGAACGGCATAGCCATGGTGTTCGCGCCGGGTTCTACTGCTGCCATAACTACTATTGAATATGAATCCGGTCTCATATCTGACCTTCAGGAGACGCTGGAAAGACTGGTGCCGCAGGGTATCACATACAAGCACAATGAAAAATGGCATGACGGAAACGGACATTCTCATGTCAGAGCTTCACTGATCGGTCAGAGTGAATCTTTTCCCCTGCTCAACGGAAACCTTCAGCTCGGGACCTGGCAACAGATTATATTTATAGACCTGGATAATCGTCCGCGTTCAAGAAAAGTACTCGTCCAGATATACGGTGAAAAATAGTAATAAATAATTGTGGGCCAGAGGCCCTTTTTAGTTTTAGTTGTTCTGCCTGACAAGGAACTTAATGAAATCCGGACTGAGTCTGGTCTCTCTTACCATTTTGTCCTCGATCTCATCTTCTGAGAATCCTTCTTCCCTGTACTGATCAATGCGGTCGTAAACGGTCTGTGATACTTCGGAGTATTCGTTTATATCTTTCCTGTGGCCCCATACATCGCCTTCAAGGAGGTCGATTCCCTGCATCTCGAGGTACATCTTTGCGGAATTGGAAATCGTCCTCTTGTATGAGCTTGGTATGTGGAGCGCCTTGACACTTGGGCATTTCATTACCAGTGAAAAAATATCGGTGTTTGAAGGTCTGAATGCAAGATGCACGATCTCTTCATTTGGTCCAAGTGTGTTGATTTCCTCTTTTGAACTTACAACTCTTATTTTCATCTTAAATCTCCATTTATTGTTTTTAAAATCTATGAATTTATAATCATGAACACATCATTTTATACTGTGATAACTTACTGTATATACAAAGTTTTATTTAAAGGTATCCCGAAATATAAGATTATATTCATGATATGATATTAGTTTAATAGTATAATTTTTTATTTTTTTGTAGATGCTTGTGTCAGAATAAGTATCATGAGGCTTTTTACTGAAATATCATCTTTTTCCGTCATTTGATAAATTATGTTCTATATATTACTTTTGATAGTAAATACAAATTATATGTGCCTTATATTTTTATAATTTAGTTTTATATTTTAAAATATTGGCTATAGAACAAATTAATTTACACTATTAATATACAGTTAGAATCTGGTGTATCTAAAAGTGATTCAAGTTCTTGTATTATAGAAGTAAAAAATTATATGTGCAGAGAATCATTTTTCCACTAATAGCTGATTATAATTATTTAAAAATTTATTTCAGAACACCTGAAGGCAGGTTCCAATGTAAACTTATATATAAATTACTTTCCTTGATTGGTTCTGATATGCCACCAATGCTTCCAAAACTGAAGATCAGGAAAAATGTCAGTTTCATCTATCTTCTGTTTGGTATTATTCTTACGTATTTCTCCAGCTACCTGCCTGACCTGACAGGTGTGATAGGGATAGATGGTACAAGGATAAGTTCCATTGTTGCCTTTGGTTCATTGAATGGTATGCTCTACGGGCCTGTATGGGGCGCATTAATATCTTTTATTGGCTTATTTCTGCATGAGCTCAATAATCCCGGCTACATAAGCAGGGATGCTTTTCGTATGCTTTCACCGTTTTTCATAATGCTTGCTTCGGTTGTGTCTGGTCTTATAGTCAACAGGCAACAAAAGGCAGCTTTAAGTATATTCGGAGCACTTATCTTCATCTGGTACCTGTTTCCTGTGGGAAGAGAAGCTTTTTTCTATCCATGGTTCCATATTGTTGTGTTGATAGCTTTCATTGCTTTTGAAAAGAACAGCATAAAATCTATTCATTCCCGAGTCTACATATTTGTCTCACTTTTCTTTGCAGCTTTGATCGGTATTCTTTCTGATCATCTGGTAGGCAGCATCGCATATGCCTATATCTTCGACCTGAACGCTGAAATGTTCAATTCGGTGATACTCCTATATCCGTTTGAAAGAGTGGTTCTGGCTCTTAGTGCTGCATTTGTAGCATTTTTCTTCTTCTCTATAGTCAAGGAGATAATACTATCATCAGAAGATATAGAAGAGGATTTCAGCAGGATTAGATCCGAAAATATGGACGATTACCTGTATAATGAGGTACTTCCTATAATCGAGCAAAAAGACGATGATAGGAAAAAGTGAATGCAGTCAGTTTTATCGGTAACGGCGGTCTATTTTCTCTTTTGCACTATATATCGACTTTGAGAAAACATGTTCCGGCTCGGCCAGTGTGAGTATCTCTCTGTTTCTGGTGGCCACGTTGCACATACATGGTATCCGTGCAACTACGTCGATTCCGAATTTTTTCTCATCCGGAGTCTCGAGGACATTCTGATGATACATATTATCGACTATTGCACACTGTTTGTTCAATGGTGAGTATATTCCCTGGATCAACTGATCGGTACAATTGTCACATGCGGCAGAGGAGTTGTGTACTATCAGTACAAGATCGGATGCAGCAACTGCGTTGATAGACTCATATTTGACTCCCGGGCTTGTGTCAAAGATGATTATGTCGATGTTCTTGCTTGCAAGCTCTTTTTTCCCACTGATAAGGTTTCTCAGTGCAGTGGATTGCCAGTTACGGTCTTTTCTTGCAATCTCACGTATTTCATTGATATCTGGGTTGGAGTAACCCACAAAGAACTTACCTTCTGTTCCGAATTCATCACTGACATCATGTATGGTGTCATTTATACCTCTCTTTCCGGATAGCAGGTCATTTACCCAGAAATAGGTTTCAGGTTTGAATATACTACACAGAGAAGGTCCCCTGATATCTACATCCAGAAGACATACGTTTTTTCCATCCTGCGCATATGCTGCCGCAAGGTTGACTGCAATACTGGTTTTCCCGGTGCCCCCCTTTGAAGAGTGTACGGCCAGTGTAAAAGTCATCTTTATTTCCTCTTTGATTTGTTCGTCCTGTGCAGTTCTAAGTTTTTATCTCACTCTGGAAGATTTTGTCATAGCTTAAAAAGCTTCTGATTTTATTTTTCCCTGATACGGAAATAGATCTTTCTTCCCTCTCTGTATTTTTCAACATGCTCCATTCTGACCAGTTGATTGAGATAGTTACTTTCAACCGCTCTTTCCTTGAATGTCACTTTGGATACTTCCTCTGCGGTTGCAGGCCCGATCTCAAAAAGAGTTGTAGCCGTGGTGCGCAGATGATCCGGAAGCGAGAGCAAGGTCATGATATCCAGCGAATCTGTGATATCTTCCTTTTCAGGCTCGGAAAATGACTCCTTTTTTCCGACTATCCTGTCAAGTTTTGTGTTTATGGCTTGCAGGTTTTTCAGTATTTCTTCAAGAAGTTCATTTTCTGACATTAAGTCTCCTTTTTATGTATGCCATGATTCGCATATAATAGGAACAGGCAAGGTTTTTATTTTCTTTCTCTGGTTTATAACTTTCATCGGAAATAAATATTATCCCGCCAACCTACAATCTTTTCGACATATACACTCCGTCACGTTCATAGCCGAGGCGCTGATAGTATCTCCTCACACCTATGCCACTCGTTATTGCCAGTTTGCTGTAACCCGCATCCCGGGCTATCTTCTCTGCATGTGCCACGAGCTCGGCTCCGTATCCTCTGTGCTGCCAGTCATGGCCCCCGGCCTTATCACCAACAGGCACCATGGAGCCATATACATGCAGCTCTCTTCCCAGGGCTGCGCTCTCCAGCTCATTCCTGTGAGGTCTGTTAGGGAATCTCAGTCTTATAAATCCGATCAGGATGTCCTGAACCCTGTCTTCGAATGCTATGAAGTGTTCCTTACCGCCGCAGCAGTCATAACTCATAGTCTTGAGGTCGATATTATCCACATCGGGCTCTCTGCCCTGCAGGATGTTATGTCCGACTTCCCGGCATCTGATACACCGGCAAGTTTCTCCGTTTTGTATCAGACGCTCCCTGGCAAGCTGTCTTATATTGCTCTTTCTGACTCCGTCCAGTATCTGCTGGGCGGGTATGTCGCGCTGGATACGCTGCATTCGCACCCATTCCGGTACAAACGACTTTATATCGGCAAGCAATCCCACTGCATCCTCATCGCTGATTGCCCGGTACTCTCCGCGAGCCCACATTTCATTGAGTTCGGTGCCTTCCGTGACAAGCGTGGGGTATATCTTAAGATAATCTGGTTTAAATCCGGGATTGTTGAACACCCTCTTAAAGTTTCTGATCTCCCTTTCCTCATCCATTCCGGGAAGTCCGGGCATCATATGGAATCCTACTTTCAGGCCGCTGTCCCTGAGAATACGGTTAGCTTCAATACTGTCAGCCACCGTATGTCCTCTTTTCATCCGGGAAAGGACGAAATCATAGGTACTCTGTACACCGATCTCCACCTTGGTAGCTCCGAGTTCGAGCATCCTGTCCACATGTTGGGTCGATGTCCAGTCAGGTCTTGTTTCAAAGGTAATGCCCGTATTCCGGATAGCTGCGGTCTCGTTCATCCGCTGCACATCTTCCAGGGTCACATAGGGTAACTGCTTGCCTATGGTATGAACTTCCTGGCGCCAGGATTTCCCGTAAAAGTCATTCATTGCTTCCAGACAGCGTTTTGTATACCACTGCTGGTAATCGATGGACCTGGCAGAAAAAGTGCCGCCCATGACGATTAGCTCGGCTTTTTTTACCTCATGTCCTATCTGCTTTAACTGTTCCAGTCTTCCGGTAACTATCCTGTATGGGTCGTACTCATACTGGATCGCACGCATCGTGGAGGGTTCTCTGCCCATATAGCTTTGCGGCGAATGGAATTCAGAATCCGGTCCGCCCGGACAGGGCAGGCAGACTCCGTGGGGGCAGGGTGCCGGTGAGGTCATTGCTGCAATGACGGCCACACCCGATATGGTACGTACAGGTTTGCGGCGCAGAATATCCCTGACGGTCTCCTGCTCTTCATCGTTTCCGGTAACTATTATATCGGCGTTTTTAGGAAGGCAGGAAAGTCTGTACTTCTTGGAAATCTTCTTCTTTGCCTCGTTTAACTGCTGCTTGTCGGTGATCTCTTTTTTTATCACCATCTCCAGGATTTCCCTGCATGCTTTAAAAAAGTCAGGATCGGGATTTGCTTTTGCTGTCATTTGCACCAGATAGATTGTTTCTGATAGATTTTGGCTTTTCAGGAGCTGATCTGCTGGTTGAAACCGGCAACAAGTGCTTCGAGCTGTATTCTTTCGTTAGCCGCCTCTGTCATATAAAAGTCGGTATCAGCCATTTTAATGATCCATTGTGCAACCACAGGGTCGCTTTCATTGGAATCGATTGCCATCTGGTACAGCTTCAGGAGTATCTCCTGTCCGGACATGCCATCTTCGAGTATCAGGGCATCAATGGCTTTTCGGGCATCCAGAATGTTCTTTGATACTGCCGCATTGAAAAGATGGGTTATATTATCTGATTTTTCCATGAAGGTGGCATCATATATCTCCTGTGCACCGATGGTCCCGTTGTCCGAGCTTATGGATGCAAGCTGCAGGGTGTGCAGCGCCTTTGCAATATTTCCCTTTGCATGGTAGCCGATTGCATAGACTCCGTCATCGCTTAGCGAAAGACCTTCCCTGTCAGCTATATCCCTTATGAACTTTTCAAGCTTGTCATCGGATACATGCGTGAAGAAGAGTTGTAGGCCTCTTGAGCGTAAGGGGGAAATGAGCTTTGAAGCCTGTGTGGTGGAAAGTATGAACCTGCATGTTGCAGTATACTTTTCCATAATCCTTCTTAGGGCATGCTGGGAATCGGAATTCAGTGACTCGGCATTGTCTATGAATATTACCTTAAAATCCGAATCCAGGGGCCCCATACTTGCATATTCGTTGACAACTTCCTTGAAAATGGAGATAACACTCTTCTTTATCTTTTTTGGATCATCTGTTCCGATTATACGGACAAACCTTTTATCCCTGACAATGTAGCGTTTTCCCTGCTCGAAAAAGTCAGATGCGTTAAAATAGGTGAAATTCCGCTGGTAATCATCTCCATATATCTCGCTGGCCATGGCAAAGGCAGCGGATGACTTACCGGTGTTCTCAGGCCCGTAAAGGACAAGGTGAGGAAGATTCTTTGAATGTATGAGCTTCCTCATAGTATCAATGGATCCTTCATTGCCAACAATGTCATCGAGTTTTGAGGGCCTGTACTTTACGGTCCATATGTCTCTCATTTCCTCACCTTATGTCTTACTCAGCAGTTTTACTTGCTCTTGATTCGAGTATCTCATGGATAACCTTCCCGTATACCGGCCTTGCGATCAGTATGCCTATCAACACACCTACGATAGTCGTAATGGCAAATCCCTTGAGGGCTCCGAATCCCATTACCACAAGTGGTGACATGGCAATGATAGTTGTCGCTGCGGCGGCAAATATTATGCTGAATGCCTTTGTTATCCTTGAAAGATATACTTTTCTTGGAGGAAGCTTTCCTTCATAGAGCACCTCATCCGTGATGATCACAAGGTGGTCAATACCGGTACCGATTACCGCGATAATACCTGCGATACTGGGCAGGTCGAGCTGCCAGCCGATGGCACCTGCAAAACCAAGGATCATGATAACCTCACTGACAGAGGTTCCCACCATTGGTATGAGTATCTCTGGCTTATGGTAGCGCCTGTAAACAACGAATGCAACTGCAAACAGTGCAAGCAACCCTGCGATAACTGCCTGGCTTTTGAACTGGGCACCAAGGGATGCGTCCACATGTCCCGAACCCATAAGTTCCACATTTACAGGAAGCGCACCTGCACGCAGGTGTATCTGCAACTGTTCAGCCTGTGCCTGACTTTCCTCGTCTCCTCCGGTGGAAGCCTGCCATGAGTATATAGGGTACTGTTCAAGCCTTGCGGCAGCCGACGGACTCAGGGGTGCACTGTAAACCTCCTCGTCATCAAGGTACATGACAAGGTTGTGAGCCATAGGGTTCGTTGTTGCTCCGGTATCTATGGCAGTTTCCTGAAGTGCCTCTGCTCCTGCATCAGTGAGTGTGAAGGGAGTATACCACTGACCGTCGTTATCGTTGTATCCCGCGATACCGACGCTCTGGATCGCATCACCGTACAGCACGTGTCTTGATTCGTTGCCTTCTGTGATGATGCGTATCTCGAACTTACCGGGTTTTTCTGCGATATCCTTAGCAGTTGCAAGGTCGATGCCTGCAAAATCAATAAGAATGTAATCCTCGCCTACGGTTGTGACAGGGATGTCCTTAAGTCCCAGTGCATTCAGTTTATCGCTTAGTATCTGTTTTGTAAGGTCTCTTGTCTCGGTCCTGACGCCTTCCCTGTAGATAGGAGTGCCCTGGTCATCGGTGACTATATTTCCTCCGACCTCTTCCATCAACTGCTGGAGCTCTTCCTCCGATACAGCGGTCCTGATCTCGTATTCCACGCCGTTTTCGACCGCAAGTGGAACTACCTCGGCGTTCAGGGCATCTGTAAGATAGGTTGTGATAAGCGTGGACTCGGATGTATGTAAAATGACCTGTGTGGTATTGTCAGATCTTGTTATCGTGGATTCTCCCACACCAAGCTGGTCCATATGGTTACTTGAAAGCTGTGCAGGTGTGGTGAATGTGACAGTAAGTCCTCCGTTATTGGTATCGATCTGCCGGATTTCCACGGTATCATCAATACCATTCTGCAGGACAGTCTGTGCAAGCTCTTCATTATCTGCATCCAGTTGCGCTACAGCACCCTGCAGCCTGATCTGCAGCCATGATCCGCCCTCAAGGTCAAGTCCGTAGTTAAGACCTGTATTGAAACCTTCCTCTGAGGAATATCCGGGCTGGATGAAGACAATGGAAGCCAGTATCGCTATTATGAATACTATGACCCTGATGTCTTTTAAGAGACTTTTCTGGTCCTCATCACCGTTCATGCCTTTCGCCTCCTTGATCCCTGATTACCTGCATACCATCTCAGGATCGATGTGTTAAGCAACCATGTATTCATAAGATCTGCCAGCAGTCCGAATATCAGTACAATGGATATGTCCGAGAGCAGGTTTATCTGCGTGAGGGACGGACTGAGCACATATGAGTATGTGGAAACCAGGTACATTACAACAAGTGCTGCAAGTGTTGTCGTTGTCATCGTGATACCTGTGTGCATTGCGTTTGAGATGTTCTCCTGGGGTGTTCCTCTGCGCTTTAGCACTCTTGTTGTGAGCAGTATGTCACTGTCCACAGAATAACCGATCAGCATAAGCAGGGCTGCAACTGTACCAAGGGACAGCTCGATGCCTGCCACGTTCATAAATGCTGCTGCTATCAGTATGTCGGAAAGCGCGGAAAGTACGACCGCTACAGACGGTACGAATGTCTTGAATATCAGGAATACCACAAGGGCCATTCCTATGAAAGATATTATTACAGCCTGTACGGCCTGTTGCTGCAGGCTTGCTCCGTATACCGGTCCTACCTGCTTGATCTCAACACTGGAATAGGTGGATGTCACATCCCGTACAAGCTCGCTTTGCTGTTCGTTGTCCATTGGTCCGAACTGCATGATCACACGTGATCCGGCCTGGCGGGCGTCAACTATCGGATAGTCGGCATATTTCTGTTCAAGGGATGCGGCAGTTTCCTGGCTTGCTACCGATATCTGTGTTCCTCCCTCAAACTCCATTCCGAGTTTCACAGGTGCGCCACTGCTTACAAACACTATTCCAAGTACAACTATCGATACAAGGAATATGGCAAGCGGTATTGTCGCAAGCTGGCGATCGCTGTGATTTCTTACAAACGAATCCAGGCGTTCAGTCAAACCGACTTCCATTTTAAAGACTCCATAATTATTTTCAAAATCTCCCGTTGTTAATAAAGTAGTTGTCAATCCATACACTACAACTTATATATACTACTTACTGTCTCTCTTAAGCGATGACCGACAGACCCAGCATTGACGAATATTTTCTTGAGATCGCCACTGTTGTTGCCAAACGTTCCACATGCCTGAGGAACAGGGTAGGTGCTGTGATTGCAAGGGACAAAAGGATCCTTTCCACGGGCTATAACGGTGCACCGCGCAATATGGAACATTGTCTGGATATAGGCTGCATAAGACAGCAGAACAATATAGAGTCCGGTACCCGTCATGAGAAATGCCGGGCGGTCCACGCAGAGCAAAACGCCATCATACAGGCTGCAATACACGGTGTTAGTACTGATTTTGCAACTCTTTACTGCACACACCAGCCATGTATTCTGTGTGCAAAGATGATAATCAATTCCAATATCAAAAAAGTAGTTTACATACAGCCATATCCTGATACTGATGCGCTGGATTTCTTTGCCGATGCGGATGTTGAAGTAGTAAATATTCCATTCTGAATACTTATATAATTAGTATCATACTTCTCAGGAATCCCTGAGACAGCGAAGTCCTTTTTTTATGAGATCTTCCCTGTCAGTTCTGTACATCTCTTTTACTGATGTGCTATCTTCGGAACGCAGTTTCAGACCCCTTATAATGACAACCGGACAACCGCCGTCTCCTTCTCCCATCAGCAGATTTGCAGCACCTGCAATCTCATCGGCAACGGCTTCCTGTGTTATCTCCAGTTCATTCCCGAAGAGGTCCTTCTTGCCTACCCAGTTCAGGATGGGGTGTATCATGTATAGACCGACAGCTATTCCTGTCTGTCCTATCTTGAAAGCCCTTCCGTTGGTGTCTGTCACAATGACGCTCACCTTCTTACTGGTGTTCATCTCCACTGCTTTTCCTATATTCTCGGCACTGGAATCCGGATCTTCCGGCAAGTCTGCAAGGTATCCTCCTTCAACATTGGATTCATCAATGCCTGCCTTAATGCAAACGTGACCGTTCTTTGTCTCCACAAGCAGTATTGGAAACTCCATGAGCACTTCATTGCTTCTGTCAAGGACCGCCTGTATGAATTCTGGGTCAAGATCATGTCTTGAAGCAATTTCTTTTGCCTTTTCGCCGGCTTCGATGTCCTCCAGCCTGAAAACCCGGCCTTCGGACTTGGCGACTATAGTGGAAGCAATGACTATGATATCGTAATCCTTAATTTCTGCATTGTCACAGATGATTGACGCGATGTCGTCTCCCTCTTTGATAAGAGGCACATTCTCAACAGTAAAAGCTTCCATCTTCACGGCTCATTCCTCAGGGAAGTAACGGTATTGTGGGTAGATAATGTTGTTGGCGCATTTCACTATTCATCAGACCGAAATGCATGTTTAAGTATCGTCTGAATGGATGGATCTACAATATGTTCCTTTTTTCTATACCAGATCATAATTCTAAAATGCACAACAGTTAGGAGAAATGCTAGGATGAATATTGTCGAACCTTTTATATTGAAAGTTCCGATTACCATATTCAAAATCCCTATTATTAAGAAGGAGTAAAAGTATACTGGAATTGAACGCCATAACTCCTCTTCTATGATGTAGTCCATTTTGGTATCCTGGCATTTTTGCCACATTCAAACTGGGTTTTTTATGATTAACATTTAGCAATTTAGTGGAATAACATCAATTTATTAATGTGTACTTATTATATTTTAATGCATGACATGTAAAATATTGAAGGAAATTCTGCGTGCGAGTTTCAGAAAAATATTTCTATTTCTTTTAATAGTACTGTTACTGACAGTACTATCAGGTATCCTTATGTATTTTGTAGAAGGAGCAGCCGGTGGTTTTACCACAATTCCTTCAAGCATCTTCTGGCTTCAACTACACTTCTGTCTATAGGATTCGGGGATATAGTTCCGCAAACAGGTCTCGGGAGATTTGTTGCTTTCATTCTCCAATTGCTGGGATATACCATCCTGATAGCGCCAATAGTAATTGTCATAGCTGAAACGTTCATTTCTCTCTGCGATTCACTTTCTAAGAAGAATGAAGATTTTGAATAAAGGTTGGCAAAGGAGATCAAAAGAAGGTTTTTAATACCATTATCCGTAATGATAATCCGCGGCGATGATGATAGTTACCCCCACTGAGCAAAGTATGATGATAACTCTTACTGATGCCGCAACAATAAATGCCTCCAGCTCAGTTCAAAGCATTTAAAAAATAAAATAAAGTAAATGTTTTTACGTATATCGGCAAGACCAAATTATTCTATCATGATCTTTTGCTTTTCCTCAAGCTGTGACTTCGGAAGTGTCACAGTGAGCACTCCGTCCTCCAGTTTGGCCTTTGCACCTTCTTCAGTGACATTTGCAGGCAGGCTGAACGAACGTGCAAACCTCTTGAAAGAGCGTTCCTTCATGGAATAGCCT
This sequence comes from Methanolobus zinderi, assembly GCF_013388255.1. Lineage (NCBI taxonomy): Archaea > Methanobacteriati > Methanobacteriota > Methanomicrobia > Methanosarcinales > Methanosarcinaceae > Methanolobus > Methanolobus zinderi. Next base: position 2,313,197 of record NZ_CP058215.1, on the reverse strand, counting down.
TCCTTTTCTTCCTCGGCTTCCCTGTGGGTATTGGCGGTAATCCATATCCTGTCACCTTTGATATTGATATCCACATCCTCCTTGCTGACGCCGGGAAGATCGGTCTTCACAACGATATCCTTATCTTCCTCTTTTACATCCACCAGTGGACGAAGGGTCTCAAAATCCATCCAGCTACCTCTTTCACCTTCACCGAACATCTCTGAAAGACGATTTTCCATTCTGCTTAACTCTTCCATTGGATCCCATACCGATCCGGAGGCAGGGCTCCAGCGTGTTAAACCATATCTCATATTCATCACTCCTCATTTTGTGGTGGGCTGAACTCCCATTTTACCCACCATGCACCTATTATGATTGAGACTATTTAAGATTGATTCAAAAAATTAATTAGCAGGAGCATTGCTCCTTATATAACGACCTGGCGAGAAAAATTCCTCCTATTTTTTTGCCATTTTTATCAACTTGCCCACCAGATCGGCAGCATAAACAGTACCCAAGGAACCCTCTTTAACAGATTCTTCATCAAAGGCCTTTGCATCGTCTGGCTTATCTTCGGCAGTGGAGTAGACGGCAAATGGGATGGGTACGGATGTGTGTGTCCTGAGTGCTATTGGGGTCGGGTGGTCCGGCAGCACCATTATGGTGACGTCCTCTCCGTATTTTTTAGAGGCTTCAAGCACAGTACCCACGACCTTTTCATCAAAGTCCTCGATGGCCTGTATCTTGGCCTGCATGTCACCCATATGTCCTGCTTCGTCGGGTGCTTCCACGTGAACAAAGACAAAATCGTGATTCTCCAGAGCATCCATGGCGTATTCAGCCTTACCCTTATAGTTAGTATCCAGGTATCCCGTTGCACCGGGAACCTCGATCACATCAAGTCCTGCATAGATCCCGATTCCCTTTACAAGGTCTACTGCTGATATTATTGCTCCGTTCAGTCCGTAGAGTTCCTCAAAAGGAATGAATGCAGGTGCATATCCCTGACCCCAGAGCCATATGGAATTGCCGGGATTCTTACCTTCCTCTATTCTCTTTTTATTGACAGGATGATCTTTCAGTAATCCCATGGATTTTTCAGCCAATTCGGCTATGACTTCGCTATCTTTTCCCCGGGGCATGTGGTTATGTCTATTCTCGTCAATTACGTCATGGGGGGGAGTGCATTCGGTATCCGCTCCAAGACCGTTTTTTGCTATCATCAAGTGCCGGTAGCTGATTCCCGGATAAAAACTAAAAATTTCATCTCCGAGGGCAGAGTCGATGCTTTCGATCAGTTCTTTTGATTCCTCGCTGGTGATATGTCCCGAACTGTGGTCTGCAATGATGTCATCCTTGATGGTGATAAGGTTGCAACGGAATGCAACATCATTCTCTTCGAGTTCCACTCCCATGCTTGCAGCCTCAAGGGGAGCCCTGCCCGAGTAGTACTTCTCCGGATCATAGCCGATTATGGACATGTTGGCAACATCGCTTCCGGGTGGCAGTCCTTCGGGCACCGTTCGGGCAAGTCCTGCCCGGCCGTTCATGGTAATATAATCCATGTTTGGTGTACTGGCCTTCTGGAGAACAGTCTGATTTTCCAGCTCCTCAAGTGGCTCATCTGCCATGCCATCTCCGATGAGTACTACATATTTCATTATTTTCACCTATATTTATAGAAATAGATAAAAACCATTAGACAATAATATGCTTGAAAAACAAGATATTAAGATGTCATTTTTATCCGGTCCTATGATTTGAGGTTTCGATGAAATATATACATTTTGTAATTACAAGTATCTGTATCCTTTTAATGTGCATCACTCCCGCAGCCGGTCTGAAAACAGAGGCCATGATACACTATTCGGAACCGGATGTAAGTATCGGGGATGAGATATTTCTGGAGCAGGGCTACTCTGTGAAAGTTCTGGACATGAACAGTAACAGCGGCGATATCTGGATCGAACTGTACCGTAATGGCGATAAGGTGGAGCTGGATGACAATTTTGCTAAAGAGGATGAAGCCCTCGAGTATATCCGTACGGTTATTGAGGATGAGGATGACGATAAAGAGGTGGATTACTTTATTCTGAGTATAATCTCGGAAGGTTCGGTAAAAGAATCAGACGGGGAGATCTATTCCACCATATATATCGAACAGTATCTCGATCCTGTGGAAGATTTCAATGACTACCTGCTTATGGACAGGGACTTTTCCCTGAAAGCCGGCTCAGAGCGCAGACTTTCCGGTCTTTATACCATTGAAGCAAGCGATGTTGATGATGGCGAAGTTACCCTTGAACTAAGGTTTGATGACAGGCTTCTGAAAGAGGATGAAGTGGAAGAAGACGATTATTTCTATTACACCGTATACTCCGAAACCGGACCACAGACAGTTTTTCTTGCTTATCTGGAAGGTCTTTTCGAGACCGACGGGGGAACAACTGTCTTTATCGATCATGTATTCCTGCAACAGGACACTGTATCCGGGATTACGAATGTTCCGGGGAGCATTGATATTGATGTCACATCTCCGCTTGGTGACGGCTTAAAAGCGGGGCGTATTGCCATCGTTGATTATTATCTGGACGATTCTTATGAAGAAGTACGTATCCTGCTTGACGGAGAAGTTCTGGATACAAGAAAAGAAGTGAGTCCCGGGACCTATAAGGCTGTGACCGGGGAACTCGATTCAGGCATACATAAGGTTACGCTGATGACACTGGATGAAAACGATGACATTTCCTATTATTCGGAAGAATTCTCGGTATCTGTCAATATACAGGATAATATCGGCGAATCTATCGCAGAGCTTGCAAACTCAGCAGCAGAAGGGCTTGGTAAGGATAATAGTTCTGCCAATTCGTCATCTGATATGTCTGGACCACTCTTGCCTTCTGATATCTCGAATATTCTTTCCCTTCTTGTAAGTGCCTTTGTATTTGTTGTACTTATCTGGTTCTTTAAAAAGTTCCTGTAGGCCTGTTTTTAGACTCCCGTCTCTGCGGGCCTTACACATAATCTTTATATTGCTCTGTATTGTTTATAGTCCAAATCAGTCGAAAAACCAAACGTGATTAAAATGAGAATCGTAATGAAATTCGGCGGCACATCGGTTGCCAACGGAGAGAAGATCCGGCATGTAGCTGAACTACTGAAACGTTATCATGACGACGGTAATGAACTTACTGTGGTAACTTCGGCACTGGGCGGTGTAACGGACGGCTTACTGAACACGGCGAACGAAGTATCCGTAAGCGGAAAAGTAGCTCATGTGAAAGAATTCATAGCCGACCTGAAAAAAAAGCATTACGATGCCATTAACATTGCAGTGGATAGTGATGAACTGAAGTCCTTATGCATCGAGTCTATCGACAAGCGCGTTGATGAACTTGAAAAGGCTCTTATAGGCATCTGTTACCTCGGGGAATTGACTCCACGTTCCATAGATTATATATCTTCCTATGGAGAGCGTCTTGCAGCTCCTATCGTAAGCTGCTCTATCTGCTCTCTGGGTATAGATTCAAAATCATTTACAGGTGGCGAGGCGGGAATAGTCACCGATTCAAATTACGGTAGTGCCAAGGTACTTGAGGAAAGTTATACAAGGATCGATGAAAGGCTCTCTTCTTTGCTTGGACGCAGTATTCCTGTTGTTACAGGTTTTATCGCCCACAACCAGCAGGATATAATCACCACACTGGGACGTAGTGGTTCTGATTTCTCAGCATCCATTCTCGGTGCTGCGCTCAAGGCGGATGAGATCTGGCTGTGGAAAGAAGTTCACGGTATAATGACCACTGATCCCAAATTCGTTCCCGAGGCCAAATGCATCCCGCAGATATCCTATATCGAGGCCATGGAACTGTCCTATTTTGGTGCAAAGGTCCTTCACCCAAGGACAATTGAGCCCGCCATCAAACACAAGATCCCCGTGCGTGTGAAGAACACCTTTGAACCTGATTTCGAAGGCACGCTGATCGTTGCCGAACAGAACCAGATAGAGGATGTCGTAAAGGCTGTTACCCTCATTTCCAGGGTTGCCCTGATCAACATCTCCGGTGCGGGGATGGTAGGTGCTATCGGTACTGCAGCAAGGGTATTTTCCGTACTTGCAGGTGCCGGTGTGAATATTATCATGATCAGCCAGGGTTCCTCTGAAGCTAACATGACCTTCGTGGTCAATGAGGACCATCTGGAAAGGGCAGTTGCAGCTATCAGGTCCGAGTTCAGCAATAACTTCATCGGCGATGTCGCATATGACAGGGATATCTGTGTTGTTGCGGTTGTCGGTGCGGGTATGGACGGTATCCCGGGAGTTGCAGGCAAGGTATTTTATGCCCTTGGAAATGGCAATATAAACGTAATTATGATCAGTCAGGGTTCCTCACAGCATAACATCTCCTTTGTCGTGAGTTCAGAGGATGCCATCGAGGCTGTACAGATTTTGCACAGGGAATTCGAACTGGAAAAATAGTCGTGATCATATGAAAGACAAACATCTCACCTATGCGGAATCCGGAGTTGACATCGAAAAAGAGGAGACGACCATCCAGGCCCTGACAAAGGGCATGACCTACAGGCGTGAAGGCCTGGGGGCACCTTTGACGGGTATAGGACATTATGCAGGCCTCATCGATTTCGGAGAATATGCCCTTGCACTTGCCACAGATGGTGTGGGTTCCAAGGTTCTGATCGCAAATGAGATGAAGCGCTGGAATACGGTCGGTATTGACTGTATCGCAATGAACGTCAACGATCTGCTGGCAATAGGTGCCGAACCTGTATCCTTTGTTGATTATCTGGCACTTGAGAAGCACGATGAGGAATTCGCCGCTCAGATCGGCGAGGGTCTGAGAAAAGGAGCCGAAATCTCCCGCATGTCTATTGTAGGTGGCGAGACCGCGACACTTCCGGATATCATAAAAGGTTTCGATCTTGCAGGCACATGTCTTGGAATGGTCAGAAAAGAGGATATTATCACGGGTGAGAATGTACGGCTCGGCGATGCCATAGTAGGGATTCCGGCAGCAGGTGTCCACAGTAACGGCTACACTCTTGTGCGAAATATCATCGAACAATCATCATATTCATATCAGGATGCTTTCCCGCTGGACACTTCTACTACCATAGGAGACGAACTCCTGATACCCACACGTATCTACATGGAAGTTCTGGACGTTATCAGGGAATGTGATGTTCACGGACTTGCCCATATTACGGGTAGCGGTCTTCTGAAACTCAAACGTGTTACAGAACTCGGTTTTGACTTCCACGATCCCATCGAACCAAATGCAATCTTTAAGTTCCTTCAGGAGGAAGGTAATGTGGATGATCTGGAAATGTACCGGACATTCAACATGGGCATGGGTTTTGTGATCATCTTACCACCGGAGCAGGCCGAAAAGGCAGCTGAGATGACAGGTGGCAAGGTTGTCGGAAGGATAGTGGAAAGTGGTATAAAGGTATCTAACCTTGTTATTGTTTAATAGGAAGGAAATCCAAGCATGGCATGTATAAGCGATCTTCCCTTTGAGATACTCCTGAAAGGAGGTACACCTGCCCAGTGTGAGGCACTGATCAGGGAAAAGTCCGATGAAGTATATCGTGTACCGGGCGGCTATACCATACGCGGCGTGCTTCTTCAGGGTGATTCCATACCAATTGGTGTGAAAGGAGATGAGCTGTTCTTCCAGTATATCAAGCCATGTTTCGGACTTTTTGTCCTCAGGTTGCCAAATGCTGCCGATGAGGTCGAGAAGCTGCGTTCTAAATTCAAGAAAAAATGAATGTCTTCCAGGCATCTGAGGTCTTATTTTTATGGAAAAAAGTGATCAGGAAACTCCCGATTTCGGTACCTATCTTCTCTGGGGCCTGATGGGCGGTATCATACTCGGTGTGCTAATTGAGGATTACGGGCTTGGCATATCCCTTGGCCTGCTTGCGGGAAGTTTGTTCTACTATCAGAAATTAAGGGATAGTGGTCATGAGATAAGTTCAAAGAAGCTTTACAGGAGTTCTGATGACCGTATGATAGCAGGAGTATGTGGCGGTATGGCCGAGTATTTTGATGTCAAACCCTCTCTTGTAAGAATCGTTTTTGTGATTTTCACTCTGGTTACAGGTATCTTCGTAGGAGGATTACTATACCTGCTTCTGGCCATTCTTGTGCCGGAAGAGAGTTCCAGGGACAATACTTATTGACCGGGAATATTCATATCTTCGTACTTTTTGCAGTTTCGACTACCCATTTAAGGAAATCCCCTGAAGGGAATTCGTGTATTGTGGTTGCAATGATCATTCCTTCCCCAAACTTTTTTACCACCATCAGGGCATTTCCATCCTCATCCCTGAATATGACATCTCCCTCGGTATCCGTGAAATAACCGTCAAACTCCACTTCTGTCTCGGGATCTTCCACAAGGCATCGGGCACTATGCTCTTTTGTAATACAGATATTTGCTGACATCTGCTTTTGCACATACCTCAGCTTCATCGGGAGCCAGGGATATTCATATTCACTTATCATGGGTCCGAATATGACTAGGACTCCTCCTTTTTCCACAAATTTCTCAAGCTTTTTTTTGCTTCGCTCGATACCATTCAGTACCTTTGTATAATCGGTATTGGCAAAACCTGTGGGGATCATCAGGCATTTACTTGGTGGAAGAAAAGGTGTTCCAAGGTTCTCAGGGGCTATTCTCTGGCACTTGATATCATGTTCGAGGAACAGTTTCTCGAACAAGAGGGCATTGTCCCATAAAAGCATCACGTCGGTCATGCAGTGAGATATAATCTACTGATTTAATTGTTTTTCCGGAAATCCGGGAACAATGTTTGATTATAATTTTAAATAATATATTTATCATTATAGATTTTGGGATGCTGAAAAATATACTTATACTATCGAGTAATTGTATCTTTGCAATACAAAAGCACAGATTTGTGTTGTACCCTATAAGCTGGTTGGGGAGTGGGTTTACCCATCCGGCTTTGATTCTTTCATTTTGTATTACATATACGGAGTATCACTGATTTTGTTCCTAACCTCTCCCGGGTGAAAATTCAGACCTGCTCCATGGAATTTCTTCCCGGCATCTATACAAAGAAGAAATTTCTACATGATTATGACGCTTAAGTATATCTTCATGTACCTCATTTTGTTATTTGGTGCTGTGATCCGATTTTAAAATCTAAACGACTACATACAAAAGGAGATGTGACCTATGCCTGTACTTTCTTTCATTGCCTGTAGGATATTCGAGGACGAGATCGTCCATATTATTGAGAATGATAATGCAATACGGAATTTACTGATAGTGAACAACGAGGATGCCCGCATGCTTGTGGATAAACTGGAGGATGCAGGCTGTGATTATACGCTTGTTTCAGATGATGTGCTCCCGGATTGTCCGGAAGATGATGGCTTAACTCTTGTTGTGGAGATACTTGAGCTTGCCCTGCATGCCACCCCGGACGATCTTAAAGAGGCCGTATATTCAAAAGCCAGAGAGAAATCAGAGTATTCGGATGGCATTTTACTACTCTATGGCCTTTGTGGAAATGTGCTGGACAAAGTGGATAAAGATCTTGCTGACCTTCCATGTCCAGTCCATATACTAAAAGAAGACAACGGAGATATAATAGACGATTGTATCGGTGCGGTGCTAGGAAGCAGAGCTGCATATCTTGAGAAACTGAAAAGCTTCAATGGTGTCGGTACTTTCTTCATGACTCCCATGTGGGCTGCCCACTGGCGTGAAATGGTGAAAGCGGCAGGTCTTACGAACAATCCGGATGATATAAAGATGTCAAAGTTTGTTTTTGACTATGCAGGCTATAAGACCGTAGCTAAAATGGATACCGGTCTGTACTATGAGAAGAGTTTCGATCCCATGGTTGAAGAATTTGCAAGGCTCTTTGAGTTTAATATCATAGAGATGAAAGCAAGTCCCAGGCTGCTGGTCAATTGTTACGAGCGCATAAAAGGTGAAGTCCTTTAAATATTTTAATCTGACCTGCTGGTGTAGAGGTGCTATCCCGGGTTTGTGCGAAAACAAATCCATTTCTTATTAGTTGGGAAGAGTAGAAGTTCCTGAATATATGCTTTCGCAGATGCTGTAGCACAGATACTTTTCAAAAGTGTTAATATGGTTACTTATACATAGGTAAGTAAGCTTATTTTAGCCGACAAGTATCATATACTAAAAAGAAAATTGTTTTCTTGAATTTGTTTTGTTAAGTTAAAAAGGTGCAAATCATGCCTCATATAATGGAATTAGTAGGAAAAACAAGGGTAGTCGTAAAAGATGGAGAAGTTATTGAAGTCGGTGAGCCTGAGGTCAAATGGTGTCCTATATTTGCCAAGCTGCGCGGTATCGAGGAGATAACCCCGGAAGATGTCAGGAAGAACATGGAGTTCAGAATAAGCGACTTTGGGATGTTCACCGATAAACGTCGTCTGGAACTCGAGGACTTTGTCGGATTTGGGGCAAGTGAGATCATGATGACGGGCCTGAGCCGTGGTTTGCTTGATACAACGGTAACAGCCTGTGACGGAGCAGGAACTGTAATTTCCAGCAATCCGACCCTTGTTCAGGGTATGGGTGGCAGGATGTCCGGTCTTGTGGAAACAGAGCCAATTGAAGGTATCATTAAAGGTATCACCGAGCGTGGAGGGACCGTGCTTGATCCATCAACTGCAAGAATGGATCCGGTCGCAGGTGTGAAAAAGGCAGTCGAGCTTGGCAGCAAGAAAATTGCAGTAACTGTGGCCTTCCCTGATGTGGCGGAAGAGCTGAGAGAACTTGAAGCGGAAATGAATCTTGATCTGGTAATAATTGGCGTGCATGTTACAGGTCTGAGCAAGGAAGATATCCAGAAGATTGTCGATAACGCGGATATTACAACCAGCTGTGCATCAAAACATATGAGGGACCTCGTAAAACCACTTGCCCAGGTGGGAACCGCAGTGCCACTCTTCGCCCTGACCCAGAAAGGAAAAGAACTTGTTGTCGAGCGGGCAAAGGATGTTAAAAGCCCTGTTCTTATCAACACCATGCCTCTTCCTGAGCTGCCTGAAAAGAAACAGCCCAGAGAACTCAAATAAAAGTAAAATACTTTATGCCGGTATTCTAAAAAGGAGTTCTGTAATTATGCAATTCAGTCTTGGGATCGATGCAGGAGGTACCTATACAGATGTTATTCTGGTCAGGGATTCCGATGGTTCTGTTGTAAGTTCGGGTAAAGCACTTACAACCTATCCTGACCTGATAACAGGTATCAGGAATGCTATTGACAACCTCGAACAAGAACATCTTGACAATGTAAGCCTTGTATCGGTTTCAACGACTCTGGCCACCAATACGGTACTTGAAGATACTGGCAGTCCTGTGGCACTCATTCTTGTGGGTGAACATTCAATGAAAGGTGATTTTCCGGCCAGGCACATTACCCGCGTAGAAGGTGGTCACACTTTCAATGGTGAAGAAAATGTTTCCCTGGAAATAGAAAAGGTAAAGGAATTTGCGGGAAAAGTCAAAGATGACGTCGCAGCCTTTGCAGTCTCTTCCTTTTTTAGCATCCGCAACCCGGAACATGAAAACATGATACGTGATGTGGTTCATGAACTTACGGGGATGCCTGTGGTCTGCGGCCATGAACTTTCCCAGGATCTTGGTGCATATGAGAGAGCTGTGACCGCCTCCCTGAATGCACAGTTGTTGCCGATTTCGGACCAGTTCATCAAGTCGGTGCTCAAAGAGATCGAACGCAGGGATATTGATGCTAAACTACTGATGTTGAAGTGCGATGGTACGGTTGTAGGACTCAGGGATGCCCTGGAAAAGCCGGTAGAATCCATCTTCTCGGGTCCTGCTGCAAGCCTTGTGGGTGCATCCTATCTTTCAGGTCGTGATACCTGTGCTGTCATCGATGTAGGCGGGACAAGCACTGATGTTTCGGCTATTTATGACGGTGTTCCTGAACTGACCGATGCCGGTGCCATGGTAGGTGGCTGGAAAACAAGGGTCCGGGCAACAAGGATGGAAACCTCTGCCATGGGTGGGGACAGTCATGTATGGACGCGATCCAGGAAAATATTCATCGGTCCCAGAAGAGTTATCCCGCTCTGTGTGGCTTCTGCCAGGTATCCGGATTTTCTTGATAAATTGAAGAAAAATATCACTCCCCGAAGAAGTGTTCTTGACAGCAATATACAGCCGACCAAATTCTTCATGAGGTCCGGCTTTGAGTCAACGGATATGAACAGGTTCGAGGCGGCAGTTTTTGAGGCTATCGGTGACGAGCCTGTGTCACTTAATGAGATTGCAGCGGTTTCAACAAGATATCCCTCAACTATCGTTCTTGACTCCCTTATTCATAAAAGACTGATCCAGCCTGTTGGCTTTACACCCACGGATGCTTTGCATGTTCTCGGAGATTATTACCGGTGGGATGCCGATGCCTCGGCTGTTGGAGCCGGAAAGCTTGCCAGCCTGAACAAGATGGAGAAGATCGAATTCTGTTCCAGGGTCAAGAACATGGTTGCAAAGAACATGGCCTCTAATCTCATGTCATTTATCCTGCAGGACGTGGACAGATCAGGTATCGAGAGGATAGTTGATGGTCAGTTTCCTGCAAGATTTAAAATGGATGTCCCTGTTGTCCTGCTTGGAGGGCCGGTGGGAGCTCTCAGTGAAGAGCTGGGCAGGGTGATTGATGCTGAAATCCTTGTTCCTGACCATGCTGAAGTGGGAAATGCTGCCGGTGCGCTTTTTGGGAAGGGGATCAAGAGGCTGGAGTTCTTTATCCGGCCGATCTCTATTGCAGATCCCGATGAAGGCTACCTTAACTTTACTCCTACCGGAAGGGAAGAGTTCGAAACATATAATGAAGCGGTGGCCTATTCAAAAGAGCTCGGAAAAAAGCTGATCCTTGAATACATGGGTGATTGCGGGGTAAGCAAGGAAGTCCTTGAGATTAAAGTAAATATGAAAACATTCTCTCCTGAGGACTGGAAACATGATCCCCTGGAAACAAAACTGATGATCGTAGGGGTAGGCCATCCCAGGAACCTGAGAAAACACTAAATCCGTAAATTCCGGTTCCGATCTTTTTTTATATTAAATTGTAAAAAAACAGTTTTGCATAGCTTCGCGTGCTTGCTGATAATATACTAATTCTAAAAAAGAAAAAAGAGGCTGGTTTGCTTAAACCAGCTTGTTGATCGGGTGGTCCTCGTCCATTATTTCAAGGCCGAGTTCCTTTGCAGTCTCTGCAAGCATAATGTCAACCATTGCAGTTGCAGGGAACACTTTGTCGGTGTTCTCGATAGGACCGAAGAGCTGGAAGTTCGATCCGATTATCTGTGACACAAGGTTTGTGCCGATATCGGTTGGCATGTAGATTGCCTGTCTCTGCTCTTTTGTCTCGAACTGCTTCTTGTATGTCTTCATCCAGTCCCATGCAGATGCCATGTTGTGGTATCCACCGCCAACAGGCAGTCCGAAGTGTCCTTTGATGGCAATAACTGATCTCATGGACGCACCGGAACCTGCTCCGAGTGGGGTTGCTGCTACATCGACAAGTGGCTTTGTGATGCCACATTCCTTTGCGATCTCAAGCATACCCTTCTCCTGTCCGGTACCACCGGTCTCAAGGATCTCGAGCTTACCTTTTACGCTTGGGTCTGTTGCGTTGAACGCGAGGACGATTGAACTGTCTATGTCACTGTCTGCAATAGCCTGTATTTCGTCTGCGTGAACACTGGCGTTGATTGAGTTGTAGATAGCTCTGTCAGCAACACCTATCTCTGTTACGTACTCTGCTGCAGCTGCACGAACATCACCGGCTGAAGAGTCGATAAGGAATGGTGTCTTATCATCTACTTCAATGAACCAGTCAATATACTTCTTGATAGCTTCCGGTGTCTCTCCGACGATCTGGTTTACGATTGGGTTTCCTGTAACTTCTCCCATGTCAACCATTCCCTGCCAGAGATTGTTTGCGGCCTCTACATCGAAGACACCCTTGTCTTCATCAGTCACGATCTTGTGCCTGTTGTAGAACATCGTTCCTATAAGTACTGTCGGATATTGTCCTGGCTGGCCACCAAATTTGACCCCGCCTACCTCGAATACTTCTTGTTTCTTATCAAATCTGAACATATGAATACCTCTTTTTAGATGTTGAGCATAGGTGCGAGGAACAGAAGGTATAACAGGAACATAATGATCCCGGCTACTGCTCCGTATAAAATTCCTATGTCTCTTCCTACCTTTTTACCAATGCGCTGAGCAACTTCACTGTTTACGAACTCGATCTTCTCATCAATATTGTTGAGTTTCTCAAGTACCTCATTGAAATCTGCAGGGTCTACGACTACGCTTGGTATCTTGTCGCTTGCTTCACTCATTTTAGATCACGCTCCAGATGAACATCGGGAGTATGATTACCATCACTATGACGAAGACAAATCCTGCAATAAAACCGCTTACGCCGGCTGCAGATACTCCTGAATCAAGTTTCTGGTTCCTTGCGATAAGTTGAGCCCTGTAACGGATGTCTTCAACCACGGCTTCGATGGGTCCCATATTTGGCTCGATTACCATCGGGACTCCCTTTCCATATTCTTCTTCTGCCATGTTAGTTACCTCCGAACAACAACATTCCAAGCAGTGTAAGGGTAATGGCAAGTCCGATCATTATTCCTTCAACCTTGCCTGCATGTACTCCTGAGTGGAACTTGTTCAGGTTACCGATACTCATCATTTCCTTTTCGATTTCCAGGATCCTGCTCCTGACGGTTGCCAGTTCTGCTGCCATTGGCTTGAGTCCGCCGACTTCTTCTTCTTCAGCGCCTCCTTCACCAACTTCAATGACCATCGGGTCAGCATCAAAGGCATCAGCATCCTTGGATGCATATTCCTTGATCTTGGCAACGATGGCATCCATATCTTCAGTGCCGATGAAATCAACTATTTCGACCTGTTCCTGGAATCTCTTGATAGCTTCCTCGTTGAGGTTTTCAATGTAGGGGATCGCACCGGTTGCACCGACGATCCTGTTGTCCTTTACACCGTTCTGGTGAAGGGCAACGAATGCCTGTCCGGTAATGTGACCTTTAACCTCCGCTCCGGTAACTATAAAGTATCTGATGTTCGGGTTAGCTATGATGTGTGCAACTACTTTCTCGGCACCCAGGTTCTCTGTCTTACATGGACCTGTGATTGCCGCGCCGGCTTCAAGTTGAGGACCGGCAGGAAGGTGTGAACCACACGTAATAACAGCTACACTGTCCTGGATATTTCCGACATCATACTCACCTTTGAGTATTGGCCAGCCCGGGGCAGCATCTCTTTTTGTTGCCATTTTACATCACTCCTAATGCGCCCATAACAAGAAGCAGCAATCCTGCAACTCCAAGACCCACAATTATTCCGTAGAACGCATTTCCGTAGAAACCTGCACTAAGTGCTGTGGTCTCACGTCCCGGGAATGAGCTCTTTAATTGCATGTCGGGTGAAAGGGAGTTTATAAGATCGTCTGCTATCAAGTCAAGTTCGTCAAGCTGTGCCATAATAGGATCCATTGAATAGGATATTACGTCTTCTCTCTCCTCTGCGAGGAAAGAAGTAAGGGGATCCAGCACGAGATGTGCTTCCGGGGCTACGTGAACCATGCTCATTCCAATTCCTCCTTAGAAGGTAAGAGCCCTGAACCTGTTACCTTGAATGCATCTCTCTTTACACGCTTGTAGAATTCTGAGAAAGCAACATACCATATGATCAATCCGACAAGGATTGTAAGGGTTGCTGATGCTCCATCATTGACACTTGCTACTACTCCTGCAACGACCATTGCAATAGCACCTTTCTCAAAGGCAGTTGCAAGTGTACGATCCTGTTTCTCGTCAGGACCAAGGTTTGCATTGAACGGGTGCAGAATTCCAAGACCACCGGCAATGAAGATCACTGCTATGTATCCGGTTGCGATTACACCGGTCAAAACTTCATCGAACATGAATGTGCCAACCATGGCAGTGCTAAGACCAATGATTGTGATGGTACCGGCTGTTGCTATCTCTGTCATGGACTGTTCCATGATAGGTATGCCCATATTGAGTACCTTGTTTGCCAGGACACCAATGATCAATCCGATGACGGCTGCAGCTATTACTGCAACAACAGGTCCTGCTATGCCACCGACTGCAAGTCCGAAGGTAGCTGCTACAACACCAGTTCCAAGTGCCAGCATACCAATAGAAGGTACACCGGTACCAAGACCGTAGCTTGCAACCCTTCTGACCGCTGCGGCGCCCCATACGATACCACAGATGGCACCAAGGCCGCCGAGGAAGGACATGTATCCTCCTGGTATCATGCTGTCAAGGAAATAGGCTGCGTATATTAAAACAAGTCCGCCAACTGCGCCAAAGGCAATTATGTTGTTCTGGGGGATTCCGCCATGGGCTTCTCCACCAGCTCCTCCTGCTGACATATTACAGACCTCCTATTGCGAGTACTCCCATTATCGCAGCAAAGAATGTTGCAACAAGGGATGCAATTACAGCTTTAGGGAACTTCTTGAACTTGGGGTCATGGAAACCTTCGATGGTTCCGCCGATGTTGTATGATGGGATTACAGCATTCACAAAGAAAATACCTACTGCGAAGATGCTTGCAATTCCTACAAGATCGCTAGCAGCGAGCCCGTTCTCAATGGTGAGAAGTGAGTCATATATCAAAGCTCCTCCAAGTCCTCCGAGTGCACCACCAATGACACCACTTACATAGGATACTGTTGGCAATGCGTGTCCTTCTGTACCCTGGGATACATAGAGGTCCTGTCTGTCTTTTGTGATCGGGTCGTATTTGACCTTTGCAGATGCAGGTGGACAACCGACACCGTAGACGTATACCCACTGTCCTACGATCATTGTAACGGCTATCATTATCATGGCACCTACAGCACCTGCTGCAAGAACGAGAGCAAGGTTGTCAGTGACATTCATCATTGCACCGGCGGTAACAAGTCCTGTGAGACCTGCACCGGCTGCAAGCTGTACAGTACCGGTTCCGATACCGGTTGCCTGTGCCATAGCTGCGGGAGCACCGCCGACGGGGACGAAGTGAACGCTCCAGGAAATAAGTACTCCGCCAAGCGTTATAAGAATTATATTCAAAAAGTTAGCTGTTAAGATTCCAACTATATCGATCAAGCTGCCACCTCTGCTTCTTCATCTTCTTTATAAGGTCCATATGCCTTGCGGGCAGCTACCTCAATGTTCCTGTTCCAGAGTATCAGTATAAGCACGATAATTGCTCCTGCAATGACCGATGCCCAGCCGAATGCGTCACCTCTTGTTTCATCAAACAATACGGTGGTCCATCCGCTAAGGAATACCGTCATACCGAAGGCAATTCCTGTAACCGGTCCTCCGAACTTGGCACAGAACCATGAGTTATCAATACCGTTCCTGAGTCCGGATTCTCCTTTCCTCACGATGTTACCTGAGTTTGCAGCGTTGAGTCCGGATCCGAATTCTACATTCTGGAATTCACGTTCTGCACCATAGTGTACATCACCGGTTGATGATCCTATTGCACCAACTGTGATTCCCCAAATGAATGCCAACAGTGGCAGTGGGAACGGGTGTCCGAGAACAGCTATCATGAGGTATGATACCACAAGTATACTGAACGTTGTGATAAAGGCATATCCCATTATAACTGGAGTGTGTGATCTTATAATATCTAGATAAATTGGTTGTTTGAAACGTTTCTGACTTGCCGATCTGCCAAAATGAGATGAGACTGAGTAAGTACCGTGTACTGCTGCTGCGAGAATAGCTCCAATTGTTAATGCAAGAACAACAGATGCACCGGTGCTCATCAGAACAGAAGCAGTTGTACCACCGATAGCACACATAAGTGCATTTGAGGGTGGTTCGCCAGATACGGCTTTATTGAATATCCTGTGTGGATACATCATCTGGGGCGCTAATTGCACCTGTGAGTTCGGGTTACTCTGAGAACCTACGTCTGATTCGAGGTCTTCAGAAGCGCCTGCAATAGTTGCAGCTGCTCCGATCAGTGCCATTACGCCCATGCCTGTGAGCGGTTCCATTCACATTTCCTCCTTTTTTTGTTAATTTATGCGTAAATCGTGCCAAAATCATAATAACTTCTTTTCAATTAGATGTTTTTTATCATAATTGATATGGCGTAGACTAACGTCAGGTGGTTTGCATTATATTAAATACTTATTAAACCTTTCGAATGAATGCAGCTAAAAAACGGTATTTATAAGTGAGTTAAT
This sequence comes from Methanolobus zinderi, assembly GCF_013388255.1. Classification (NCBI taxonomy): domain Archaea; kingdom Methanobacteriati; phylum Methanobacteriota; class Methanomicrobia; order Methanosarcinales; family Methanosarcinaceae; genus Methanolobus; species Methanolobus zinderi. The sequence goes on along the minus strand of NZ_CP058215.1, from coordinate 2,296,892 downwards.
AAGATCGGGCAAGCAAAAATAAATATATTTATCCAATTATTTTTATTTCGGAAAAATGAAGAAATTATTCCCTGCGGACAAGGTTAAGTATATATATGTCCGGCCTGGGCTTCTTCCCGCTTCCCCTGGCAAAATCCATGTAGCATCTGTCGCAGAGTACACGTGAATTGAGTGATGCCAGTTCGGGAGTGCCCGGTATGAGCCTTGCAAAAAGGAATGATGGCTCGACTTCCAGTTCAAGGGATGTTTCTTTAAAGTATTTTGTGATGTGCTCTTCGAAGATCTCCAGGTCGTCAACCTGCAGTCCGCGGGTGTTTATCGTCATTCCATGGCATCCGCACGGAAGGGCAAAGGCATCTGCTTCTATGAGAAAGACTGGTTTTGCAAGCAGTTCACGTAATCTGTTTTCAAGTACACTCCGGTTCTTTGAGATTTTTTCTATTAGGTTCATGTTGTTCCACCTGTACTTTTCAGGGGCTGAAGTGTTTGCTCAGTACCGTCCGTTGAGTAAACCTGTACGATCTTCTCGATCAGTCTTTTGCAGTATCCGCACTTAGAGCAGTTCTTATCGCATCGTTTCCATTGCTCGAGAGCATTTCCTAGCTCTTTGTTAGGTATGTAGAACAGATCTCTGATATCCTTAGGACAGTCAAGAAGGTCCATCAGATTCCCATCATAACTTTCCTGGATATATGCTTGGACGTTGTTCAGTATCCAGTTTGGAAAATGGGTCCTTCCGCCTATTTTGAATGTGTCTGTGATATGTTTGTATTCTTTGATATCCTCGGGACGTATCCAGGGTGATTTTACCAATTGCTGGGGATCGTTTATCCTGAGTGACAGGCACTTATAATAATAGTAATCGTCAAGCACGTTCAGTTTCGGTCCGGGTCCGTTGGCATGGGAGAAGAAATTGAAATGTGCATATCTGAAGGGACACTGGTACAGACAACCTTCGTTGACCAGCAGTTTCAGATTACATGATACTGATTCTCTGATAGCCTCAAGTTTTGAGAAGTCCCTGTTGACCGCCGGGTCCACAACGATCGTATCGGCACCCATACCCTCATAGAATTCAGCCTTCTGGGGTGAATCAACAAAGGAGAGAACCGATACCACAATTTCCATATCGTAGTCCTTTGCAAGCATTTCCACAAAATAGGGTTCGGCAACTGTTATGGAATCAATACCGATATCATTGAGCCTGTCAAAGTACCATTTGACCTTATTGAATCCCTGGGGTGTCAGATGCTGTCCGCCCATACATGAGCTGTTGAGCACGATTTCCATTTTCACGCCCTTCTCATGGGCAAATTCTGTCTGCTCCTGTATCTCCTCCAACCCGGGTGCGCTCAGGTTCGTCCTTCCGGTTCCCACATAATCAGGGGTTCCGGCCATATATACTGCATAAATGTCCTGGGACCCTGACAGGAGATCCTCCAGCCCTTCCATATGTCCCACATGAGGTACGTAAAGCTTCATTTATTGCTTGAAAGCTTTAGTTCAGATAAAGATTTTGGTGAGGCTAAACCAAAAGTATATTATATTGCACTGGTTTCACTTTTGTATATGATATTAGGTGCCTCATCCTTTGCCGGAAGTCTGCCGGAGATCGCATCCGAAGTGCAGTCAGTAGAACTTTACATGCCAAAACTTGGTGTTTACAGGAACTCGGTACTTCAGAAAGACCTGCTGGAGAATATACTTGATGAGCTGTCCACACTGGATCTGCACACTTCGATCCATGCTCCCTATTTTGCAGATGTGCCTACCTACCCGAAGGATGTTGTGGTTGATTCTGCGGATATGGATAAGAGGAGTTTCAGGCTCATGGAAGAATCCATAGAACTTGCAGGACGTCTGGGCTCAGGAGCTGTTGTACTGCATCCGGGCAGGATCAATGGTAACTATGAAAGGGCTTTTTCCGGAATGATCGAAAACCTAAGATCACTCGCAAAGAAGGCATCAGATTATGGTGTGATGCTGGGTCTTGAAAATAAGGAAGGCACAGATCCCGGAAATCTGTGTACTGAAGTAGGGGAGCAGATAAAGGCCATAGAAGAAGTGAATTCCGATAATCTGGGTGCAACGCTTGATATCGGACATGCCAACCTGACCTGTGGAGGAGACATGTTAAAACTGCGTGAATTTGCCCGCAAACTTGCTCCTTACATAGTACATGTGCATGTGCACGACAATATGGGTGTCTGGTCTGAAAACTATGATGGTGACGAACATATGGCACCGGGTGATGGAATCATCGATTATGATGTGCTAAAAGAGATAAAGGGTTACAAAGGCATCTTCAACATGGAAGTGTTTTCCATGGAGGACGTTGCAAAAGGCAGGGCAACGCTGTCAGATGCTGTTCTGTATAGTAGATGAAGCACTCTTCAGGGTAGTTTATAACTTGGGGGTACCACGAGCACTAGCACCTCAGAGCTCTGCAGGACCTTTTCGGTAACCGTACCAACCAGTTTCTTAATTCCGTTCTTTCCCTGCGTTCCCATTACGATCCTGTCTACATTGAGTTCTTTTGCGACCTCAACTATTTTCTCGGGAGCGCTGCCGTCAACGGTCTTTGTCTCTATGCGCTCTTCCTCACATCCCACTTCAAGCAGGATTTCCCTGAGTTCCTGAAGAACGCTTTCAGCACCCTCCTTGCGCCATGTCTTTCTGGTAAATCCTTTGTCATCCACTACATGAAGTAATATCAGATGATAGTCGTGTTTTCTTGCGATCCTGGCTGCGACCCGGGCAGCATTTTCGGCATAGGCCGAACCATCTGTAGGGATCAGTATCTTCATCGCTTTAGGATAATGCTGCGCTATTATTAAATATTTGGATTTGCTTCTATTGTGTAGTATAGTGGCTGCAATACCAACTAAAGACATCAATATGGAAGCTTAGTATGAACAAATATCGCAAATTCAAAAAGATGGACAACAAGAGTTATTCTGACGTCACCCGCTTTCTAAAACAAACAACTCATCTTACTGGGCGTGAATGGGTGACCGCAAGATTATGTGCGGACTTCAAGAACCTGTCCAACCAGTCTGAAATGACATGGATAGGTGAAAAACTTCCGGAACTCGTACCCTTCATGGACGAGACCTATACCCGGCAGGAGGTTTCCAACGCACGTGCATCCTTCAAGAAAAAAGTTCAGCGCAGCGGAACAACATTCTTCTACGCCTACTATGCCGGGCTGATAACACAGGAAGAAATGTTGAATCTCATTCACAAAATGGTCAAGGATATTAAACAATTAATGGACACCGAAGGCAGTGAGATTCCCGAGGAACATGCCACCGAGGTCCAGTTGCTGATCGCTGATGTCCTGCGCAGGATCAATGAGTCCCTGGATGAGGATTATTAGATTTTCTCTCAAGATACATCAGGTATCTTTCAAGCATCCTCATTTCTATCTTTCTCAGATATCTTGCCTGGACCTTTGATACATATAGCGTATTGCCTCCTATCTCAATTATGAGATCCGTGTCCTTCGGAGTGCTGTACTCAATAGGGTAAATAACAGGTCCTCCGCAGGTTGTACACACTCTGAAGTCCCTCCCGGCATCTTTTATGAAATTCTCTACTGCTTTTTCGACTTCAATCTCTCTTGGAGTATCTATCATGGGTCTAAAGCAGTACTTTATATACTTAAGATTTATCGTTCCCGGATCTAAACTGATTTTCCCAAGCAAATTTAAATTGAATGAATTCCAATCTATGCTCCATGTTGATGAAGGAAAAGGGAAAACTCGTTATCTGGCCTGCATATATTGACAGAAACAAGTCAAGAAGCAAGGGGCGCATAATCTCACGAAAGACATCCATTAAAGAGCCGACAGTCAAGGAAATTAATCTTGCGGCTGAAAAACTGGGACTCAACCCGGAAATAGAAGCCGATAAAGCCTACCCAAAATCCTGGTGGGAATCCAGTGGCAGGGTTCTTATAGACGATACTGCTCCTAAGACTGTTCTGTCCAGAAAGATATCTTCTAAGATTAAAGAAATACGTGGGCAATAAACTTCCACGTTTTACAATTTATATACTAAATCAAGGTGCGAAGTATCAGAAAAGATATGAAATGGACTCTCAGGGAAGAGGCCACATTCCAAAGTAAGAACTCAATACGAGTATTGACAGGCCTATCACTATGCCTGAAACGATAACGGTCTTCGGATCAACGTGTATTGCTCTTTTGTCGGCCTCATAATAACGCATAAGACCTGCGGATGACATAAGTCCGCTGCCGCCTGATTTCTTTTTTGCCATGTTATCTCCGTATAGTTTATTATCACTAATATATCGGTGTTTTCTTAATTATTTGTTGCCCTTCATGTACTTAATCGTTTAAAAGATTGTGCCTTCACACAATGACCTCGTCAAGCAGGAAGGGTGGATGAAATACTCCTTTCTCTGTGATAACAGCGGTCACATTCTCCATGGGTGTGGCATCGAATGCCGGATTGTACACTTTCACGTCCGCAGGGGCGATCTGCACATCCTTAAAGAAGCGTAGCTCATCTGCATCCCTCTGCTCGATGGTAACAGTATCTTCCCAGTTGTCGGGATCGAAGGTTGATATCGGGGCTGCCACATAAAATGGGATCTCATGCTCTTTTGCGAGCACCGAGTGAGTATAGGTTCCTATCTTGTTGAATACCGCATCTCCTGTGATCCTGTCGGCACCCACTATGACCTTATCAACCATTCCCTTGCTCATGACGTGCCCTGACATTGAATCACTTATAAGTCTCACATCTATATTGTCCTGCATAAGCTCCCAGGTAGTGATCCTGCCACCCTGGTTCAGGGGTCTTGTTTCACAGGCAATGACATTGATATCCTTGCCTGCTTCAACCGCAGAACGGATCACCCCAAGTGCGGTACCCCAATCTACACATGCCAGCCTTCCGGCATTGCAGTGTGTCATCACAGTGTCCCCGTCTTCCAGCAGCTTTGCTCCATGCTTCCCGAGCTTTTTGTTTGTCTCCACATCTTCGTCAGCTATGTTCTTTGCTTCGGCAAGTACAATGTCCTTGATGCCATCAACATCATATGCATCCGAGATCGCATTGATGGTCCTGTCCACTCCCCACGCAAGATTTACCGCAGTGGGTCGGGTAGCCTTGATTGTCTTTGCCGCTACCTTCAGGTCTCTTGTCAGACCATCCATATCATCCGCACTGCTCAGTTCTGCTGCAAGAGCTATTCCGAAGGCTCCGGCAGCCCCTAGTGCGGGTGCTCCTCTTACGCGCAGGGATCTGATCGCCTCACAGAGCGAAGCAAGTGTCTTACATTCGATCACCCTGTACTCCACAGGAAGGAGCGTCTGGTCTATCATAACTATAGAATTTGATTCGTCATTCCAGTCTATGGTTCTCATGATATCTATCTGAATTAAAGTCCTGCCTGGGATAAAAATGTGAAGGTTGGTATGGTTAATGCAGATGCTTGTTCACTTTATCTCAACGGCCATAGCTAAGATTGGTTAAAAACGCATTGTTACTGGGTATTGTGAGTTCAAAAAAGGATAAAATGAAAAATAAATAATAGTTTCAATGTGGTGTATGACCTTTCTTGACTACAAATTCATGATCCCTGTATGCCCAGTATATTCCGCTTATTCCGGATACTATCATCAAGAAGGCAATCGACCATACAAGTATAGTTGCACCGAGATAGACATTGAAGATGAACAGCAGACCTATGAGAATACTGGCAACACCAAGTATGCCTGTTCCCCATCCGTCACCTGCAAAGGCAGCGATCAGAACTAAAATTCCCATACTAAGCCCCAGTATTCCAATAATAAGTGCCAGAGTTGCCGGTACTATAACAGATGCCTGAAGCGGATGTTGCAGGACAAGTATGCCGGCGACTATCCCTATTATTCCTGAAAATAGTTTCCAGCCCCATTGTGAACTGTCAAGGAATATACCGAATATCATGAATATTCCCTGTATCAACCACCAAAGACCAACAAGTAACATAATTACAGATAGTGTAGCCCCAGGCCAGCTAAGCAGCAAAATGCCGAATATAAGCGAGGCGATTCCTCCCAGCAATAATGCCTGGCTATTTACCGAATCCAGATCGTATATGTTTGACATTTATTTCCCCCATTATCGTCCTTTGTGTGCCATTGTATCAATGACCACAGTAATTGCAAGAATAAGCAGGGCGTCCTCACCGTCGTGCACATCCACACCATATGTATCACGGACACGGAACCATTTTTTAGAAACCTCTCCGATGACCCGGCCATTTCTCATGATCTTATATTCATGGTTCAGGATATTGCCCTTAGCCGTCAGATCCTCGCCGTCTGTAACGGAGACCTTCCAGCGGTCACGCAGCGGTGTGATAAGTGCATTATGAACCTTTGCAACAGTATGGCCATCACTCTCGATCTCCATGGTATCGCGTATACGTGCCACTTTCTCCTGTATCTTGTAGATATCATTACCATCAAGATCCTGGAACTTCAGTGTCTTGCGCAAGCGAAGTACCTTGTTCTCGATTCGGAATGCTCTGTTACCGTGTTCATCCTCTATAAAAAAGCGGTCCCCAATTGTAAAAAAACGCTGGAGGACTTTGAATCGTGTGCCGAGGTGCTCTCCTTCCCCGGTGGCTTCAGGTGTGGCTCTGCTTCTGAGCACACCAGGGCCTCCAGACCTTTCCCTTCTTCTCCTGAGCATTGAAACCCCTTTACAGCAGATTTCTATCTGCTATATTGATTATCTGATGCAGGCATCTAAGCTGCATGGGCGTTTTAATGCATTTTAATATCTTTTGGGAAGGCATATAAAAGCGTAAGAAACTTTAGTATGGATGAAATCAGGCCTGTGTATATAATAATTCTGAATATGAACTGGATGTACTATGCTCTGATATATTCTGTTTTCTCTATTGTGGCACATCTATCGGTTAATTCGGACTAAAGTTTCCTGCAATGATTTAAATCCGGATATTAATTTCTTTTATGGGCCTAAAAGGTGATTTTCGATGGATACAAGTTCAATTGCCAGATCAATTCCTTCTTTGTATTTCATAGTACTTTTCACCGGATACGGGCCCGGTTTAGTTAAACAAGACTATTCAATAAGTGGGGTTAGTTTATGATAAAGCGATTGATAATACTGTTTATAATACTGTTTGTTATGTTCATGGCTATGGGATGTACGTCAACAGATACCGAGGACCAGCCAGTAGATAATGATACCGGGGCAAATCAGACTGAACAGGAAGATATGAATATAGAAGAGAGCGCTCAGGCTGTAAGAGATACGGAACTGCGGATCAGGGGCATCGAGGTAAATGAGATCAGCAGGGATGTGGTCGATCTGACTTTGACCTTTGCTGTATATAATCCCGGGGATACTACGGTGGAACTTGAAAGAATGGAATATGATATCTACGCTAACGATGTGAGAATGGGAGAGGGGACCTTTGAGGAACCTATTGAGATACCACCGGATGAAGAAATAGAAACGACAACAAACTTTGTAGGATCAGTTTCAACAGCACCGGCAGCAATCCTCGGTGCCGTGACGGAAGGGGAAGTTGTATGGACCATGGAAGGGACCATGTTCTTTAATACGGAATCAGGAACAGTTGAGCAGTCATTTTCCAGAGAATTCCAGAGGGGAGAGGAACAATAAAATCCTTTCTTTTAAAGAGTGTAAGGGAGTGGAATGAATGGAAAATAGGCCGATAGGTGTGACGATCCTGGCAATCCTGGCCGGGATCTTATTTGTATTGAACGTTATCATAACACTTCGTTTTCTGGGCTTTTTGCCTTTTATAGGCCCTCTGGACATACGTACTTTCAATCTGTGGTACGCTCTGCTCTACGGCCTGCTGGCATATATCTGGTTCTGGGTAGCCAGGATGCTCTGGGAGGTAGATCCACAGGGGTGGATGTTCGTTGCTTTTCTCTCAGTCATGAACCTGAGCTTCGATTTCATTATACTGATTACAGGCGGCTCGTGGTATGATGTGAACGCCTCGGTGATACTGAATGCCCTGGTCCTGATCTACGTTATGTTGCCAGGTACCAAGGAGGCTTTCGGGACTGACTGAAGTTTACATGGACGATGATTAATACTACTGAATTGCGATACGTAACTAAGTGTCAAAAAGTCTAAACTTGCAGAATATAAACAACTAATGGGGATTTGGGTTTTGGCTTGTCTGAATGAACTGGGTTTTGATTCTCAGTTGATTCAGGTGCATACCGGGTAGGAGGGTTTGCTATGATGAAGAAATGGTCGGTGCTGATCACACTTTCAATGGCGATGTTCATTATTGTGATCGACACAACGATAATGAACGTGTCCATATCGGCTTTGATCGAAGATCTGGACACCACTGTAAGCGGTATCCAGGGAGCTATCTCGATCTATGCACTTGTCATGGCATCGTTCATACTCATCGGTGGTAAACTGGGTGACATTCTGGGCAAGAAGAGGACATTTCTGATTGGTACGATACTTTTCGGTATAGGCACTTTCACTGCTTCCATAAGTCAGGGACTGGGCACATTACTGATAGGCTGGTCTGTTATCGAAGGTCTGGGATCAGCACTGATGCTGCCCAATATACAGACCCTGCTGAGGGACGAATATCAGGGAAAGGATCTGGCTTTTGCCTATAGCATAGTCAGTGCTATCGGTGCTGTGGGAGCGGCTGTAGGTCCAATCGTGGGTGGTTACCTGACAACATTTCATACCTGGCGCTGGGCTTTCCTGCTAGAGGTGCTGGTAGTGGTCTCGGTGCTGGTGCTTAGCAGAAGCATCAAGGCAGATCTGCCGATGGAAGGAAAGCCGAAGTTTGATTTTGCAGGCTCATTCCTGTCCGTTCTGAGCCTTTTCTCCATTGTCCTGGGAATTCTATTGGGACAGGTCTACGGATTCTGGCTTGCCAAGCAGCCTTTTGTGATCGGACCTTTTGAAATCGCTCCTTTTGGCCTTTCCATTACCCCTGTCCTTATCGGACTTGGAATATTATTGCTGATGTTGCTTTTCAGGTGGGAAAAGCGGCAGGAGGGGACCGGTGGCGATGGCCTGTTCAAACCTTCGCTCTTCAATGTACCCGGCCTTTTCCCCGGATTTTTTGTCCGTAGTCTTCAGATGGGCCTTACTGCTGCCTTTCTCTTTACCTTCCCACTGCTACTGCAGCTTACCTTCGAGTTCACTGCAATGCAGACGGGCTTTGCACTTCTTCCCCTGTCGGCAGCAGTATTGGTGGCTGCCATAGTAGGGGCCAGACTGACAGCCAGGTTCATAGCAAAGCGCATCATCCAGGCAGGATTTTTGCTGATCATCTTTGGTCTTGGGATCGTGGCAGCAACTGTGAAACCGGATGTACAGCCATCGGACCTGAGCTATGGGGTTGTGTTCGGTGCAGGTATAGGACTGGTGACTTCCCAGATCTTGAACCTCATTTACTCCTCGGTCGACGAGCACGAGACTCCTGAAACCGCAGGTATTACCGGCACCTTCGAACAGCTTGGCAACTCCATAGGTGTAGCTCTGGTGGGTACTATAATGATTGGTACTCTGATGACAGGTCTGACGGTAAGTATAGAGGACAGCACTGCGATTCCACAGCAATATAAACCGGAACTCAACGCGGCTGTACAGGATGGTGTACAACTGGTCTCGGACACCCAGATACAGAACTGGCTGCAAACAACAGATGCGGATGCAGAACTAAAAGCAGAGATCATGGATATTTATGCTGCTGACCGGACCCAGGCCTTTAAGGTAGGGATAGCTTTCCTGATCTTCCTGGCCCTGGTGGGGCTGGTGTCAACGGTTGGCCTGTCGGACAGGAAGCTGGTGGAAAAATAAACGAAACAGTGAGTCTTTACTGAAGATGATGCGAAACTGTCCTCTTTACTCATCTTTCTTAGTATACGTTCAAAATGGATTAGTATGAACCATCCAGAACTAAAGTAATAGATGCTCAACTGGGGTTAGGATCTTGAATTTTGGCAAATGGGGATTTATCATAACTCCAGATGTAAACAGAACTGCCATCTAAATAGTAAGGAGTGAAATCAATGAGTAAGGAAACGATAAACGAGGGACAAGGTGCTGAAAGTGTGGGTATGTTTGTAGCTGCCTACGTAGAAGAGATGGGTGCAGACCATGCTTTAGATAGTTTGAAGCAGTCCAAAAAGCACGGCGGCTTTTACTACGATGATGCTGCCGTGGTGCGTCACGATGCCAAAGGAAAAGTACACATCAAAGAGACGGAAGATATGAGTACCGGCAAAGGTGTCGGGATTGGCACCCTGATCGGCGGCGTTATCGGTCTGTTGGGGGGACCGGCAGGTGTGGTCGTTGGTGCCGGTGCGGGTGCCGTAGTAGGTGGTGCCGCAGCTCATCATGATGCCGGCTTTGACAACAAATCTCTAAAGGAGATCGGTACCTCTCTACCTTCCGGCACTTCGGCCCTTGTTGTTACAACCAGCAAGAAATTTGTTGAAGAGGTGCGCAAGCATACTCCTAAAACGGAGACACTTACGATGGCCAAGGAAATTTCCCACGAGATCAGTGACCATCTGGCCGCCCGCAAGGATGTATTGCTGGCTATGGATCTGACCATGGATGGAATAGCGGCTAGCGAGGTTGTTTCCTCTCCTGAGGAAGTTGAAGTATTTGGCATCGCTGTCTCTGAGGAGGAAGCAGTTGCCGGTGCGGGTGAGGTCACATCAGAGGGTGCTGTGGAATTCGCTGCTGTCTCTACAGGGGAAACGAAGAAAAAGGAATAGAATGACTAAGAGAATTAAGCCTGGCCATTGATGGCGATTTGCAATATCCGGGCTGGCTCCCCTGCCGGGAAAGCCAGTTCTCAGGAAAAACGGACAAGAAATAGTCACCCTATTCTGGTTCTTTTACCTTTTCTTCGCTTTTGCTTGGACCCAGCAACATTCCCAAACTCTTTGTCTCCTCAAAACTATCGAGTATAGATTTAACAGCCATCGTGAGAGGAACTGAGATCAGTGCTCCGGCAGGTCCCAGCACGAAGGCCCAGTAGACCAGAGATATGAATACAACTGAAGAATAAAGTTCCAGTCCCCTTCCTGCAAGTGAGGGGAAAATCACATTCTCAGCAAGCGTATTCACAACCGTAATGATTGCAATAACGATAAGGGCTGCCACAGGACCATACTGCATCAGTGCAAGGAATACAGGTGGAATGGATGCCAGGAAAAGACCGATATAGGGTATATAGCTGAATATGATTATGACTAAAGCCCAGAATATTGCGAATTCGATCCTTCCCAGAAGAAGTATAATTCCAATACCCACTCCTGTGATTACATTCGTTTCGGTTCTTATCATAACGTAATCCATGAGACTTTTACCGAAACCACCCAGATTCTTCAGAACTAAAGACCGTTCTTCTGCCTCCTCAAATATCTTTTCCGGAACTTCTAGAGAATCCAGGAGCAGGAATCCTGTTGTAACTATGATAAGTACTATTCCGGTAGTAGCGTTTATGGCTCCTCCTAGGATATTTAAGGCAACACTTATCAGAGATCCTGTAATACTGCGCAGAAAAGCACCAAGGGAGAAATCTGCAGATAGCGGGATAAAACCGGTAAGCTGACTTATGTAGATGTCCAGTTGACTTTCATACACTGGGATACGTGAATTTAGCTGGACTATACTGATGACTGTCAATAGGCCAACAAATAGCACAATCAGTATAAAGAAAAATATAACTATTCCAACACTAACCGTATTTGGTACTCCTTTTCTTTGAAGCCATCTAACAAGAGGAGCAAAGATCATTGCTCCAAATATTGCAAAGATAAAAGGTGACAGGATCGAGGCTATTTCCCTCATTCCAAGTGTCACCAGTATAAAACCTACAAACACCAGAAACATAGTTATTGGTGCTGAGAATGTGTTATTTCCCATTCATTCACTTCCTATATTCTCTATGGTGTATTGTAATACCATTCTAATCGATGTTCTCGCTGGATTCCGTCCCTGTCGTGTCGGTAGCTCCTCAACTTCTGATTAATTTCTCCCCACTCGCTTCATTTATAAAATTTCAGGAATTGTAATCCGGGCAACTCGTAAGTCGTCTCTATACTTTCTAGTTAAGTACTGCTGATACCCTCCTGGAGCTTTTCCATCACCCTGTCTATGGTGAAGCTGGCTGCCTTCTGGCGTGGCGGGAACTCCACGAAGCTTGATAAAAAGTCGCCAACGATGCTTTGGGCCGGTACCAGGAGAAAAGCGTGGTCAAGCATCCAGTCATAATATGTATTGGATGTCATGTCTGCGCGTTCATATGGATCTGTGCGCAGGTTGAAGATCTTCGGGACACGCAGCGGTATGAAAGGCTCGGCCCACACCTGCAGGGTGCCGATAGCACGCTGCTCCATGAACACCATTTTCCAGTTGTCATACCTTACCGCAACCAGGTCCCCGTCGTCTGAGAAGTAGAAGAAATCAATACGTGGGGATTTTTTCTCCCTGCCTGTCAGATAGGGTAGGAGGTTGTGACCGTCGAGATACACCTTGAAGTTCTTCTGCCCTACTTTGTATCCTTTCTTTAGCTTCTCTCTTATATCCGTAACCTCTGCCACGGCAAGGAATGTGGGCAACCAGTCTGTATGACTGACAATTCCGTTGGATACCACGCCTGCAGGAATCCTGCCTGGCCAGCGCACGACCTCAGGAACGCGGAAGGCACCCTCCCAGTTTGAATTCTTCTCGCAGCGGAAAGGAGTCATAGCCCCGTCAGGCCAGGAATTCATATGAGGTCCGTTGTCCGTGCTGTACATGACGATGGTGTCCTCGGCAATACCCAGTTCGTCAAGCAGATCAAGCATCATGCCCACCTGCCTGTCATGTTCTATCATCGCATCGTGATACTCTGACTGCCAGCGTCCTGCACGTCCCCGGATCTCTTCAGGAATATGGACCCTGAAATGCATCCACGTGGTATTGAGCCAGACAAAGAAAGGCTTACCGGCTTCCTTCTGGCGTTTGATGAAATCAATGGCAGCATCTATGAACTCAAGATCCACCTTTTCCATACGTTTTCTTGTCAGCGGTCCCGTGTCCTCTATTATCTGTTTGCCCACACGTCCCCACCGTGGGTCCTCTGTAGGATCGTCCTCATCGGTGGCCAAGGAATGTATCACTCCTCTGGGTCCGTATCTTTCCCTGAACTGAGGAAAATCCTCCTCTGGCGGATAATCGGGCAGTTCAGGCTCCTCCTCGGCATTCAGGTGGTAGAGATTCCCGAAGAATTCGTCAAAACCATGGACAGTTGGCAGGTATTCATTCCTGTCGCCGAAATGGTTCTTTCCGAATTGTCCTGTGGCATAACCCTCTGCCTTCAGCAGTTCGGCAATGGTTGGGTCTTCATGCTGGAGTCCTGTCTTAGCTCCGGGCAGCCCCACCTTGCTCAGCCCTGTCCTGAAAGGACTCTGGCCGGTAATAAATGATGCACGTCCGGCTGTGCAGCTCTGCTCCCCGTAGGAGTCCGTGAATCTCATGCCCTCATCGGCTATGCGATCTATGTTCGGTGTTCTGTACCCCATTAATCCGTCGCTGTAGCAACTGAGATTGCTGATACCTATGTCATCTCCCCAGATGACCAGTATGTTTTGTTTCTTTTCTCCCATTGTCAAATCCCCGTGATTAATTGTTCACTGTCGATATGTTTCTGGCTCCGCCTCTCTGAATTCTATTGCTTCTTTTGAAATTTTTACATTCGGGCTGCTACCCTTGCGACCATGGCAGCGTTTGAACTTGAGCCCGCTGCCACACGGACAGGGCTCGTTGCGTCCGACCTTATGGAATCCCTTCTTCTGAACAATCTTCTCTCTGGACAGGATACGCATGACCTCCGAAGCCGGATATCCACGTTGCATCAATGAGACCATTGTTTGCATGGGTCGGTCGATATGATGAAAAAAAGCTTTCCAGCCATCACAGAGGTAGTTCAGTTTCCGCTCGCTGTCAGGAATTTTCAGGAAGCGGTTCTTCGGACATCCGCCATGGCAGGCAAAGTATACATCACATTCCCGGCATTTTTTGGGAAGTAACTTATTTTTATTCCTTCCGAAGCTGTATTGCTTCTCAGATGCCACTAACCTGGAAAGTTCGGTATTTGTGATGTTGCCCAGCAGGTAGTCCGGCTCAACGAAATGGTCGCATGAGTAGAGATCACCGTTGTGTTCCAGGGCAACTCCCATTCCGCATGTCTCATCGAAGACGCACATACCTGAAGAAGGCAGCCCCATCCAGCTTCGTGCTGCGGCCTCGAATGTCTGGACAAATATCTTTCCTACATCGTTGTTGACCCACTCGTCAAATATGCTGGTAAGGAAGTTTCCAAGCTGTTCAGGTCTTACGGAACGATCCGTCACTCTGTCTCCTTTCTGGCATAGTGTACTTCCATCACTGTTGATGCGCTCCACTATAGGAATGAACTGTATCCAGCTCGTTTTTGCTTCATCCCGCAGAAAACGGTAGACTTCCAGCGGATGGTCAGCATTGGCACGGTTGATTGTTGTCAGGATGTTATATTCTACACCGTATTTCTGCAGGAGGCGCAGTCCTTGCATGGCACTGTCAAAGGTCCCCTGTGCTGCTCTGTTCACCCTGTAGGCATCGTGCATTTCGCGTGGACCGTCTATGCTGATTCCGATAAGGAAGTTATTCTTCCTGAAGAAGCGGCACCATTCGTCATTAAGCAACGTGCCGTTGGTCTGCATGGTATTCTCGAATTTCATGCCGGGCCTGCGGTACTTTTCCTGCAGCTCGATTGCATAGCGGTAAAAGTCGATGCCCATAAGTGCAGGTTCTCCACCCTGCCATGCCACGGTCACCTGAGGACTGCGATGTGCTTCGATGAGCTGCCTGATATAGCTTTCAAGCACCTCTTCCGACATGCGGAAATCGCTGCCCGGATAAAGTGTCTCCTTGCTCAGGAAGAAGCAGTATTTGCAGGCCAGGTTGCAGACTGCTCCTGTAGGCTTGGCAAGCACATGAATGCGGGGAGGAAGATGGTTATTTGTCATTCAATATTTCCTCCATGTGTAGAGTTCAATGGTTCAACAAAAACCCCTTCCTCTTTCAGGCGGTGTACTGTCTGTACAACGACTGCAGTCAACGGCACGGCCAGTACCATGGCGAGTACTCCTCCCACAATGCCGGCTGCGATGGTGACAAGAAAAACGGCCAACGGGTGCATTTTGAGGGTTGCTCCAAGGACCCAGGAATTTATTGCATTCTGCAGAGCTCCATTGGATATGGTAACTGCCACCGCAATTATCAGTGCCGCTTCGGGTCCTCCTGAACCAAAGGCAATGATAACAGCAAAAGCCCCACCAATGAATGCTCCTATGTATGGTATAAATGAAGTAAAGAAGTAAAGGATCAGAATTGAGCTCACCAGGGGGACATTGAGGTAGATTAGGGGAATTGCAACCACGATCGCGGTTATTGCTGCAGTAATAGCAGTGCCCCGGAAATAGAGGCGTATTGAACGGCTTGTGTCAGCAATGATAGCTGCTCCGGTTTCGGGTTTTAAGTTTAATTGCCTTGACATCCACAGATCTATTTCAGGTCCGTCCCGCAGGATGAAAAAGAGGATGAAAATACTGAAATAAGCTCCTATCAGGAATGTCACAATACCTGAAAAGGTATTGGTCAGAAGTCCTACGATTCCCTGGCCAAGTGCAGGTATGGCAGTATGGACCGTGACGCTGATAGACTCTAATATCCCTTCGTCTATCTCAAACTGCATCAACCAGGCTTGAAGGCCTGTCCATCCTGCCTGTATCTGGGTTACTATCTCTGCTCCCTGATAAACAAAACCTCTTACCAGGATGATCAAAAGGATGACAATACCCACTAATATGAAAAGCATCGTCAGTACCGTGCCAGTGTTGCGATTAACATGCTGTTGCTCCAGTATGTCTACAAGCGGTCTGAAAACAATCCCTATAACTACCGCCACGAGCAGAGGGACAATTATTCCGCTCACTGTTGCAACAATACTCAGTATGGTGCTTGCAGCGAGAAAGATCCCAAGGAGGAGCCAGCTTACGACGCCTGCACGGCGCAACCAGTATGGTGCGCTCCTGACAAAGTCACTTTTATATGGTATGTCGCTAATGCAATTCCTCCCTGAATAGATACTGATCTCTCGTCTGCCCCGGTCCTTGAGTTCTGTCCTTACTGCCTGGCCAGGGCTGCGCGTATCTCAGCTTCGTGATCTTCTATCCTGTCACCGCTGACGTCCACAATAACACGGTGGATTGTACCTGTGAAAGCAAAAGGTGCCTTGTAACTATCAGTGACAGTTGATCCGGAATCCTGTCCTATTGCCAGTCCTCCTCCCAGACCTATCATGTTCGGCATGGTGACAGGTATCTCTGCCTTACCGGCCTGCTCTTCATTGAAGTAGAGCGTGCCTGTTCCAGGTGTTCCTTTTCCACTTGAGAGATCTGGTTTACCTACAGGTTCGAACTGGTAACTTAATATTACACGACCCTCAGGTACATTTTTTTCAGATACCACATGCAGTTCCTTAACCCCTACATAATTGTGGATATAGTGTAGTTTACCGTCCTTAACGAACAGTGTATAGCCCCCTGTCCTTCCACCATGGCGCAACAATACTCCTTCAGCTCCTCCTTTTGGAATGTCGACCATGGCAGCTATAACATGCGGACGGTTGAGCACCCTGGCAGCAGCATTCTCAGGTACCTCCTGGGTACCCGGGTAGTAAACGTAACGGCTGCGGTCTTTGGAAATCTGTGGCCTCTGGGCAGCGAACCGTGCTACAGTTGATCCGTCGATCGGCAGCACATTGTACTTGCCTGCTTCCACATACCACTGGTTAATAAGCTCTTGGAGTATCTCAGGATACTGGTCAGCTAAATCATTGCTTTCCGTAAAATCCTCTGAAATATTGTACAGCTCCCAGCCATTGCTGTCCCGCTCCCTGAGCATTTGCTCAGTAATGGGATCGCCGAATTTGTAACCGGTCTCATCTGCAGCTTTCCTGAAACTCGGACCCGGATATGGACAGACAGCCCTCCATCCGTTGTGGTAGATGGAACGATGCCCGAACATCTCAAAATATTGTGTATTGCGCTTGCCTTCTGCTTTTGCATCATTAAATGTATTGGCAAAACTCATTCCCTCAATAGGAGACTGTGCAACACCTCTAATCTCCTCAGGAGGTTCTATTCCAAGAATTTCGAGAACTGTGGGTACCATGTCTACTACATGGGCATACTGTGTACGTACTTCTCCTCTGGCTTTGATGCCTTCCGGCCAGTGGGCAATGAAAGCGTCACTTGTACCGCCCCTGTAGGTCTCCCGTTTCCAGCGTTTGAAAGGAGTATCACCTGCCCATGTCCATCCCCATGGATAATGGTTGAAGTGCCTGGGACCACCAAGCTCATCAAGGGCTGCCAAATTGTCTTCAAGTGACTCCGGTACATTATTGAAGAAGCGGTTCTCATTTACCGAACCTGTAGGACCACCTTCCGCACTGGCACCATTATCGGATATTACCATTATCAGGGTGTTGTCCATCTCTTCTATGTTTTCCAGAAAATCAAGAAGCCTGCCGATCTGGTGGTCTGTATGCTCTAGGAAACCGGCAAATACCTCCATCATGCGAGCATACAGTTTCTTTTCTTCAGCTGAGCACTTATCCCACTCGGGAACATCGGGATCATGGTAGGGAAGTTCGGAATTCTCCGGGATTATTCCCATCTCTTTTTGCCTGGCAAATACCTTTTCACGATATGCTTCCCATCCGTCATCGAACACTCCCTTGTATCTGTCTGCATATTCCTTTGGAGTGTGATGTGGTGCATGCATGGCACCCGTGGCAAAGTACATGAAGAATGGTTTATCGGGTGCCACCTGTTTTGCATCGGCGATGAAATGTATGGCCCTGTCAGCCAGATCCTCTGTAAGATGGTAGCCTTTCTCAGCTGTCTTTTCAGGTTCTACCTGATGATTATCGTATACAAGATCTGGATAATATTGGTGTGTGTCTCCTCCAAGGAAACCATAATATCGCTCAAAACCACGACCTGTGGGCCAGCGGTCATATGGTCCGGCTGCACTCATCTGTTCGGCAGGTGTCAGATGCCATTTTCCAACACAATAGGTGTTGTAACCATGCAGCTGCAATATCTCAGACAAAAATCCGTTCTCGAAGGGAATATAGCAATCATATCCCGGGTATCCTGTGGATGTTTCCATGATACTGGCCACGTGGTTACTGTGATGGTTGCGACCTGTAAGGATACAGGAACGTGATGGCGAGCAAAGGGCTGTAGTGTGCATGTTATTGTACAAAAGACCGTTTGATGCCAGTTTATCCAGATTTGGTGTATTGATGGGACTTCCATAGCATCCCAGCTGCCCGTATCCTGTGTCGTCCAGCACTATAAACAGAACATTTGGCGCATCTTTCCTGGCTCTTAATGGTTCCGGCCAGGCAGGATCAGATTCTCCCACCGTTAGTCCTATCTTGCCGGGGAATGTAGTTCCGGGTTTATATTCTTCCATGATGTACCTCTCCTTTAACTTTTATACTCCTGGAATGTCCCGGCCTGAAAAAATGATAAAAAGAAAAGGACTTCAGATTGCTTTCCGGATGTTTTCTAAAGAAGCCGTTTTTGTCTCAATTCTCTTTCTCCTCTCTATAATAACAGGCCTTCTGGAAGTAATCCTGAAGTATGTTTATGATCTTCACTTATTCTTCTTCTGCAAAGGCTTCACGAAGCTTTTCTTCCTGTTCCTTGGTAAGGTTGGATGCGATAAGTTCAAATTTGTGATCTTTCATGGCATCAACGACCTTGTCCATAACAGCACCGCTGGTCATCAGGAAAAGTGCTGATGTGCCTTCTGTCACCTTGCTTCTGACAGATTTAATGAAATCATCACTGATACCCACATCTGCCATGGAACCTGCCAGTGCACCCATGGCTGCCCCGAAGGCCATTCCCAGGAACGGGACAAAGAATAGTATCCCAAAGAGCATTCCCCAGAATGCACCGCTTAAAGCACCCGCCCCTGTCATACTGGTAAGTTGTTCTGTCTTTGGTTTCTTCTTGCCTTCAGGCCAGCTCACTATCGCTGCATCATGCAACGTGATCAGTTGTTGCTTGTTCAGATCTTCTATCACCTCAAGAGCTTTCTCTGCTCCGTCCGATTCTTCAAATTTAAGGACGGTTAAAGTTGTCATTGCCATATTCCTTCCTCCTGTAGTTTCACAATTTCATTTCCTGTTTCCGTGTAAATTCAGTCCCATATGCCTGAATCTTGATATGAATTTCTTTTTTATGCTTCTGCTTCTGTTGCACTTTCAGCTATGTCCAGTGCTGCTGTATCCATTAGTCCCGCTTTGACCAGTGCCTCAATAGCTTCTATGGTCTCAGATTCATCTATTATACCGGCCACAACCAGGTTTCTCACTGCTTCGGCAACAGCTGCGGTTTTTACCAGCTGTATTTCTGACGCGCTTTTTGATGTTCCTTCAATTACGGCTTCCTTTAACTCCTCGGCTGTGTCAATGGTGGAAAGAACGTCAAGCAGGGCGGCACCTTTTACGGCTTCCGATAACTCTATTGCAGCTTCAGCTTCTGCAATCGCTTCAGCCTCCTTGCCGATCATCAGTGTTGCTTCCGAACTGAGAAATCCCTGAGCAAGAACATGTCCTCCTGCCTCGACTATGGCATGTTTGAGGCCTGATGCCCATACATGTTCTATGAGTAAAATACCGGCTGAAGTGCCGGGTTCTATCCGGTCCACAACATCAAGTATGTCTTTTATTGCAAGTCCGTAGCTGTTTTCAACAGATACCTCCCCGCCTGGACTCTCCGTATCTTTCATGCCAAGCATGCTGCCTATCAGATTGCCCAGTTCCACTTCCTCCTCAGGTGTGAGGTCGGTATCTTCGATGGTAAGTATGTTCCCTTCTTCATCCTTCATTACAAAAAGCATATCCAGGAGTCTGATCACCCCTCTGCTGCGTATCTCATCCAGTTCACGCAGGATATCTCCCTTGAACCTCTCGTTATTTTCAAAGCCGACAGCAAGTAGCTGTATAGGTCCTAACATATTATCCCTCTTAACCCCTTTAACGTCCTTCATGTGCCATGGTATCAATGACCGCAGTTATGGCAAGGATCAGTGCCGCATCTTCTCCTTCACGCACGTCAACTCCGTATGTGTCGCGTACGCGGAACCACTTTTTAGAAACTTCCCCGATTACCTGGCCATTTCTCATGATCTTATATTCATGGTTCAGGATATTGCCCTTGGCTTTCAGGTCTTCACCATCCGTAATGGAGATGCTCCAGCGGTCCCGAAGTGGTGTGATCATGGCGTTGTGAACCTTAGCTACAGTGTGGCCATCCTTCTCGATCTCCATGGTGTCACGTATACGTGCCACTTTCTCCTGTATCTTGTAGATATCATTACCATCAAGATCCTGGAACTTCAGCGTCTTGCGTAAACGAAGCACCTTGTTCTCTATTCTGAATATCCGGTTTCCATTTTCATCCTCAATAAAAAAACGATCACCAATTGTAAAAAAGCGCTGGCGCATTTTGAACCGTGTGCCAATGCCTTGTTCTTCTGCGGTAGCTGCAGGGGCACCTCTGCTTCGAAGTGGTCCTGGCCTGCCGGCTCCTTCTCTTCTTCTTAACATTGAAATTCTCCCCACCTTGCATAGTAAATGGCTTTTGATACCCCCATTCATAAGCCTTTGTATGCAAAATATCATCATCTTTTAGATGTTTTCTGCAATTTGATATTCTCCTGAAAGAATTATAAGTGTTAGGAAACTATGGGGAGTAGTAAAGTTATTTTATCGCTCATGATTCGGATTTTCTCGTGTATAATAGTTTTTTCTGAATGAAATCCAGAAAATTGATTCCTATTGATTCTGCAGGAAAACTAAGATAGGCTTATATACAAACTATATAAATATATTATTATAATTGCAGAATTGATCATATTAATTCTGCTCTTGACACGGATGTGATAGTATAGCCGAAACCAGCTTTTATAATAACATAACTGTCCTTGACAGTGTCGATAAAGGAAATTTCAAAGCAGAGATACTTCAGTATGGTTCTCTTGCCGGAAGCAAGGATCCCCAACTTGGAAAGAGTCTCTACTATGTTCACAAATCAGGTATGGCCCTCAAACAGGTAAAGATAACACTGGATGATGGCGGAGTTATAGTTGAGCCGGGTGCTCTTCATTTCCACAAAGGAAACATCATATGTGATGCGAACGTCGGCGGGATGGGAGGACTTGCAAAGAAAATGGTGAAGAAAAAGCTCACGAACGAAGCTGCTTTCAATCCCCTGTACAGAGGTGTGGGTGAGGTATTTCTGGAACCAAGTTTCAGTCATTTCCTTATAGTTACATTGAAGAACGGTTCTATAATTGTAGACAAAGGTCTGTTCTACTGTGCCGAATCGAGTCTTGAGGTCGGTGTGGCAAGCCAGAAGAGCATAAGTGCGGGATTGTTCGGAGGCGAGGGCATGTTCCAGACAAAGATCAGTGGCACAGGTACGTGTATCCTGGAAAGTCCGGTTCCGATGTCTGAAATACTCAAATACAATCTTGATAATGAAAGACTCCAGGTGGACGGGAATTTTGTTCTGCTAAGGTCTGATTCTGTCAATTTCCGTGTTGAGAGCTCAGGCAAGGGGATTGCAGGCAAACTAACATCAGGAGAAGGTCTGCTCCAGACATTCGAAGGTTCCGGAGCTGTATGGCTTGCACCAACACAATCTGTTTACAGATCTATTTCCGCAGGTAGTATCCCTTCACTGGCTACTGCGACCTATAACAGGGAAAATCCGGCATAAGGAGCTTTAAGCTCTTTTTTTATTTTGTGTACTTATTACGATATTTACAGTTTTGATACCTTCTACTTATATGTGATAGGTAATTTAACAGAGCCAGAAATTTTTTAAATTTATATACTCTGACATTAGTATTATCCTATATGCAAAAGCCCATGCTCATACATGACCCTGTGCACAAGACCGTGATACTTGACGAGCTGGAACAGATGCTTGTCAATACCAGGCACCTGCAGAGGCTCAGGAATATCCAGCAACTGGGACTTGTGGACAATGTCTATCCCGGTGCCAACCATACCCGTTTTGAGCACAGCATCGGGACAATGCATATGGCGTCGGTTATCGGGAGCTCCCTGGAACTGGAACAGGAGGATATCCGTAAGATTCGGCTTGCAGGCCTTTTGCATGATGTGGGTCATCCAGCATTCTCTCATGTAGTGGAGGGGGTCCTCAAACGTGATGCTTCATTACAACCGGTGGTAGATGGTGTACACTTTATCAAACATGAGGCTTTCACCAGGCAGATCATTTCCCAATATTTGCCGGAGGACGGTGCCATATCAGCTTATGTGGAAAAGGAATTTGATACCGATCCGCATGTATTTTTCAGGGAAATATCAAAGATTGCTACAGGTGACACTTTGCAACTCAAAAAACCCTATCTTGCACAGATCATTGCTGACGATGTAGATGCTGACCGCATAGATTTTCTACTCAGGGATTCCTATCACACAGGTGTTTCTTTTGGCATGATAGACGTGGACCAGATCGTCCGCAGTCTTATGATAAAGGATGGCAATATCGTTCTTGGGAGTTCCGAGGGCTCGGGTTATGATGAGGACATGGCACTTACGGCAGCTGAATCCATGCTGATATCACGTGCACATCACTACACAGCTATCATACACAATCCAAAGACCCAGGCATCACGCATGATGCTGCTGCGTGCACTTGAGGACGCGCTCGGGCAGTTTGAGGATAAGAACGGGACCAGAAGTGCCAGAGAAGAAGTCGTAAGTTTCTTTACTGAGTATAATGACGATGACCTTCTGGCTTTTATCAGGGAAAATGCATCGGAAAAATCCTGCCATCTGCTGAATGATATCCGTGACGGTAACATATTCGCACCTGTCTCAAGGCTCAACCAGAAGACGATTTCACCCAAAATCAGGATGACATTATCCACCATCGCACGCAGCGGTGTGGCAACAAAGAAGCTGGAGGATCTGATTGCAGGAGAGCTGGGTGATGTCCTGGTGGATCTGAGTGTTGCATCCGGTGTCCCGAAAAGCATGAGGATAGTGATCGGGGATGAGGACGCTTTTTTCTATGATGAATCAGCCCTTGCAAACGGTCTTGTACGTGCCATATCAAGACAGCTGTCACTGACCGCATTCGCACATCCCGATCTTGCAAAGAATATGGATGAGGAAGCCATCTCTGTGAAACTCAGGGAGGCTGTGGACAGATTATCTCCTAAACTGCTCCATTTTATCCGTACCGAACAATATCTGCCGGTTGAAGGTATAATACTGCTGTTCTTTGGTGTTCAGAGTCTTTTCCAGGATGAAAAGGATGGTTTTATCTCAATTCCACGTCTGAGGCATATAACCTGGCTGTACCGTACTATCAGGCACCTGAGAGAATCTGTGAGACTCAAGAACCTGTTCGATTACTCTTTCCATGATAAATATGGGTTCCCTTATAGTGAAAAACTCTTTGAGGACATACAGAAACTTGTAGCCATGGGTATAGTGGATGAGGACCTGCGTTACTATGAGAAAGGTGGGAGATTCCGGCAGAGTTATGAATATGTGCTCACATGGGATGGTGTCCAGTATGCAAGGACACTTGCCGATGCCTACAGTCCAGAGTTCGAAGAGATCATGGATTACCTTGAAATGAACAAACACGCAATCCCCAGGGATATTGTTACCATTCCGGTCAAGAGGTATGCATCAGGAAAACGCTAGACAGGTGTAAAATTAAATGCAATCAGGCGAATTGATAATGCTTAAGACCTCCCACAGGGGCAAGGTCAGGGAGTTTATTGTGAATGTATCCGAAGATGAGTTCCATACGGATTTCGGGATTATTGACCTCTCTGTTATGCTGGATAAATCTCCCGGTGACAGTGTGACATCCCACAAGGGTCAGGAATTTACCATACAGAGGCCGAGAATGCCTGATTTTTTCAATCATGCAAAGAGGACCGGTGCTCCCATGATGCCCAAGGACATAGGGTCGATAATTGCCTACACCGGTCTGAACAAAGATGACTCGGTACTTGATGCCGGCACAGGCTCGGGAATACTTGCGATGTACCTGGGTTCCATAGCAAAACGTGTCCTGAGCTATGAAGTTCGTGAGGAATTCGTCAAGGTTGCCAGACAGAACATGGCAAGTGCGGGACTTGACAACGTGGAGATAAGATGCGGTAATATCGTTGAAGAGATATCATCAATTGAAGAGAGCTTTGATGTTGTGACACTGGACACACAGGAGTCAAAGGATGTTATTCCGCATTTAAGAAGAGTATTGAACCCGGGTGGTTTTCTTATGACATATTCTCCTTTCTTCGAGCAGACAAAGGACATCAGAAAAGCAATTGATGACGCGGGTTTCTATGATGTCAGGACCATGGAATTTTCCGAGCGTGAGATCTCATTTTCAGAAAGAGGCACAAGGCCTGCAACTTCAAGGGTTGGCCATACGGGTTTTATCACAATAGCAAGGCTTTGAGAGATTACCTGATGCCTTTGTTTGTGATCCTGAAATCAACGGTTTTGCCTTCGGGGATCGAGCGGTGTTTCCAGAGTCTGGCACGTCTTGTACCCTCTCCTGTTTTTTCCAGTTGCATGATAGTCTTGGATATATGTTCTATACCACTGCCACCTATGGGTTTAAGTTTACCTGATACCACGTCGCTGTAGACCTGGTTTGTTATCACGACAGCCAGTTTGTATTTACGTGCGACACCGTGCAAAAAACCTATCTGGTTGGAAAGCTCCCTTCTTGATCTGATACTTGATTCGTCCTGATCAAGCTCAAATCTATAGAAAGCTGTGGCAGAATCCACCACTATAAGACCTATCCTGTCAGAAACCAGTTTCTCTATTTCCTTGACCGAGGCGTATTGTTCTTCGAAACTGGTGGGCTCAAAGATAATGATTCCTCTAGCTATCTCCTTTGCATTCTCCCCGGCAATCTGTTTGAACCTCTGGGGTGAGATGGCTTCCGTGTCAATGTAGATGACCTTCTTGCCGCTCCTGACACACTCCACTGCAAGCTGCATACACAGATTGGTCTTACCGCTGCCTGCCTCGCCGAATATCTGTGTTACGATACCGTTTTCAAATCCTCCGTCAAGGAGTCTGTCTATTGACTGGCTGCCGGATGATAGCTGTTTGCTTATTTTTCACACCTCTTGTTCTGGACTATCTGCTATAATAGGATTCATAATATACAACTTTTGTCAAACAATCTTTGTATCCAGACATGTTATCATATATGATTCATATCTATATTCGATGTTGATGTGTATCCTTTTGTATAATTATCATCTCTATTCTTTCTTTGTAAATTTTCATGTTTTTTGTTACCAGATGGAGTCTGAAAAAGCATTATTAAGCTAAAAGTCATTTGTATAATTTACCTCACGGTGTTAAAGGAAACATAACACACAATGTCACTTGCATCTTTTTTTGTAGGTGGCATTGTTGTTCCTCTCCCAGAGGCATATTATATAAAAATTACTTTATAAATAAGAAGGGACGCGAGAAACAATGGCTGAAGTGATTATATATACAACAGAAACATGCCCGAAATGTGAACAGCTGAAAAAGGTACTTAATTCAAAGGGTATCCCTTTCAAAACAGCCGACATGTCAACTCCTGAAGCCCTCACTGAACTTAAATTCAATGGTGTTTTCACGATGACCGCACCTGTCCTGCAGGTAGACGACGAGTTTTTAACTCATAAGGACCTCTTCAAGGGTCCTGACGTTAACCTGGATGCGCTGGGCAGTCTTGTCTGATCTGAATTGTTGTGAGGTGGGAATGATGGATATTTGTGCTACGAAGAACAAGACGACCGGGGAAAAAGAGAATCTGGAGAAGACTGACCCGAAGCAGAATGGTTTCCGGACAGAGGAGAACAACGGGGTATCGAATAATATGAAATCGCTTACAAAACCACATGCCATTCAAAAGACACTTGATGGTCAAACTATCTCCATAATGCCCAAGGTCCGTACCACAGTGGGGCATATGGTTGACTGGGACCGCAATATCATTATCGACCAGTTATTAAAAGAAACCAAACTTGCAGAAAGGTTCCACGGCAAACCCGGTATGGAGAAAGAAGAGGCCCAGGAAGTTGCAAAAGAGGTCGAACGCCGTATCAGGAGTCTTGACCTGAAATTTCTCTCAGGCCCTCTTATCAGGGAGATAGTAAATATAGTACTTCTTGAAAGGGGACATATAGAATGGAGGAACATCTCTACAAGGGTAGGTACTCCTGTCTATGATGCCTGTGAGATCGATCTTGGAAGCGGTTTTGAAGCCAAGGACAACGCCAATCTCCAGGAGAATGCCGAAACCTCACACAAGAAAAAGGCTGACAAGATATCCAAAGAACAATATCTCCTGCTTCTGCCTCCAAAGACAGCTGACCTGCATCTTAATGGTGATCTTCATATACATGACCTTGAATATCTCGGAACCCGTGCCTTCTGTCAGGACTGGGACCTGAGGTACTTCTTCTACTATGGTCTCATGCCGGATGGCTCAGGTGCAAAGGCAAGTGTTGCAGGTCCTGCAATGAAGGCTGAAGTCGCCATACTGCACGCCGTGAAGGCACTGGGAAGCGCCCAGACCAACTTTGCAGGCGGGCAGGGTTTCTACAATTTCCTTACATTCCTTGCACCTTATTTCGAAGGCAAGAGCTACACAGATATAAAGCAGCTCATGCAGATGTTCGTGTATGAGATGACCCAGATGATGGTTGCACGTGGCGGACAGGTTGTTTTCTCCTCCGTTCAGCTTTCCCCCGGCGTACCAAAGCTCTGGAGAGACAAGCCCGCAGTCTATAAGGGCAGGGTGCATGATGGAACCAACGATACCCAGAAGCGTACATACGGTGAGTTCGAGCGTGAAGTACGTCTGTCTTTCAAGGCTCTCATGGATGTCATGATAGAGGGTGACAACTGGGGCAAACCGTTCAACTTCCCAAAGCCGGAGATCTCAATCGAGCCTGACTTCATGGAAGAGGATGAGTTCTTCAACAGGGCACATCCTGACCTGCCAGGCTACGAGGAACTGTATGACATGACCTTCGAGCTGGCAGCTAAGTTTGGCACACCATATTTCGATAATCAGTTACCTGAATACAGAGGAGCAGGCGAGGGTATATCCTGCTATCAGTGTTGTGCATACCAGTTCTCAGCCAACGCTGATGCTGATGACAGTTTCGAGGATAAGCTCCTGTTCAAGGACGGAAAGCACTTTTCCATGGGTTCCTGGCAGGTTGTCTCCCTTAACTGTCCGAGGGCTGCATACAGGGCTAACGGGGATGACAATGCCCTGTTCGCAGACCTCAAGAACCTCATGGACGAGTGTATAAAACTCTTCAAGACAAAGCGCAGCTGGATGGAGAGTATCATCGAGAACAACAGAATGCCCTTTGCCACTCAGAGACCTAAGGATCCTGTTACAGGTAAGAAGGGTGCCATCGCAGTGGATATCGATGCACTTGTGTGCACCATCGGTGTCGTTGGTATAAACGAAATGATCCAGTATCATGTTGGTTCCCAGGTCCACGAGTCAAAGGATGCCTTCAAGTTTGCAATCAGGGTAATGACCGAGATGGAGATGTACGCACACCAGCTCAGCCAGAAACATGGTTTGGAAATCGCACTTGCGCGTACACCTGCAGAGACCACAGGTCAGAGGTTCTCTGTATCAGACCTCCTGCATGATGAGTACAGGGACTGCGCACTCGAGGTTGTCAAAGGTGACAAGGAAACAGCTCTTGCAAAGCTCGGCAAGGCACACGACCTTCCGGTCTACTACACCAACGGTACCCATGTACCTCCAGGGGCCGATATATCCCTTATTGACAGGATCAATATCGAGCATGTCTTCTTCCCGATAGTTGACGGTGGTAACATCTGCCACATCTGGATGGGAGAAGGTGCGCCCGATGCAAAGGGACTCAAGGAATTCGCCACGAACATTGCGAGGAACACTCAGATCGGCTATTTCGCATTCACAAAGGACATGACAGTCTGTCTCAATGACTTCCACATAATGTCCGGCCTGAAATGTTCCTGTGAGAATTGTGGCTCTGAAGATGTCGAACAGCTTTCAAGGGTTACAGGCTATGTACAGGCCGTAAACGGCTGGAACAATGCCAAGAAGCAGGAGCTTGCAGACAGAATGCGCTACAGTTCAAGCGATATGATCTGATCGCATGAAAATCAATTACGGAAATTCTGTTCCGATCTCTACTATAGACTGGCACGGGCGTGTGTCAGTCGTCTTTTTTTTACGTGGATGTCCTTTCCGGTGTCCTTATTGCCAGAATTATGAATTGCTTGTCGAAAGCAACATGGTCGATATTTCAGTTCTAGAAGCAGCCATCAGGAAATCCAGGCCTTTTGTCAGCAGCATGGTACTCTCCGGCGGAGAGCCTCTCATGCAAAAGAAGGCATGTATGCATCTTGCACGTTTTGCAAAGGACAATGGTCTGCTTGTGGGAATACACACCTGTGGCTATTATCCGAAAATGATTGCCGAAATGATAAATGAAGGTCTTGCTGACAAGTTCTTTATAGATGTCAAGGCCCCTCTTGATGATCCTGGTATGTATGGTAAGGCAATTGGCTGCTGTTCAACTCAGTCTGCTGGCGAGTGTACTAAAGTCAATCCTGGTGAAGCTGTGAAGAATGTATCAGAGTCTATTCTTAATGTCCTGCACAGACACGTTGAACTTGAACTGAGGACAACTGCCATCAGGGATTTCATCGGTAATGCGGATGACATCTCAAAAATAGCTGCTTCCATCTTCAACCTAACCGGAAACAGAAATATTTCATATGTCATCCAGCAGGGTATTCCGGAACACGCAATGCTTGAAAGTATGAGGGATACCAGACCGTACAGCAGGGATGAGATGCTTGAGCTTGCCGCTGCTGCCCATGAGTTTCTGGATGATGTGTGGGTCAGGACAAAAGAGAAGGGTAATGAGAAGGTCTAGTAGTGAATCTGCCGTTTTTAATATCTCTTATATGTTCTCAGGCTCGACCGCCGTGATTCCGGGAATTCTATCAAAGTGTTTTATGTTCCGTGTCACTATTGCGTTCATTCCGGCAGATAGGGCTGTGGCGGCTATAAGACAGTCATTCAGTTCTATTGTTTTTCCTTCTTTGACAAGGGAAGCGTATATCTTCCCTGCATCTATCGCAATTTTTGAATCAATATCTATTATTTCTACGATTTCAAGCAGCTGCAGTGTCTTTTTGAGGGCATCCTCCCGTTGTGCAAGGTGTGCTCCGACGCTCAGCTCGGCAACTGTGATGGAGGAAGTAAATCCGATATGTTCTCCTCCAAATGATTCTAGAAAATGCCGGGATGAAGGTACTACATTCCTGCGCAGACAGTCGATAAATATGGAGGTATCCACAAAAAATCTCATTGTACCCAGTCCAGACGCGAAGACCTTCTGAGCTGGTCTACAAATTCCTCACTGTCAACTTCAATATCCCATGCCCCCAAAGAGGAATCGACAATTTCCTTTGGGTCTCTAGCACTCTTTTTTTTGAGCATGTTGAGAATAGTGTGGATATCGCTGTCAATGTTATGCAGCATGTCCTCAATGTCTGCGGATGAACTCATGATGTAAAATCTGTTTTGATGTGGTATAAATGTAATGTTAGCTTCATGAGCCTAGATGTAAATGTTGCTTGGACCGCATGAAAACCCACCAGGAGATCAATATCTACGGTCTAAAGGAGTTAATCATGGATCTTCAAATAGGGACCGCCACATGTACGAGGTACAGAGCGGCTTCGACGTGAAGAAACTTGTTACTTGTCCGCAATAGTGGGTATATAATGTGTGGCATATCAGTACCCTCAACACTCACAAGATTCTAACTGTAGGCTCACAACCATAACTTCGGAACCATTTGAAGTTTAAGCTATTGTTTTATAGGTATGTTCCCAATCTTCTAATAAAAGGAACGTGATCCTATGAAAAAGATATATTCTCTATTAACGGTTTTCCTGACAATCCTTGTCCTGATCGCAAGCGGTTGTATGGGGATTAATGATTATGAGACCTCCCAGTCATCAGACAGGGCATCAAATATCGCATATGAAGAAGAAGCGGCTTACTATCCGGTAGACGGGGTTTCTGAGGAAGCCGATTATGGTGGAGCAGGTACAGGTTCTGCGAACCGCAAGACTATCACAACCGTGGAGATGTCCATAGAAGTGGATGATGCTGCGGCCACGATCGACACGATAACAGATGCAACCATAGCTTCCGGTGGTTATGTTTCAAGTTCATCGGTCTATGACCTCAACTACAACTCGGACACCAGGAAAGCCGGATATATTACTGTCAGGGTCCCGGAATCGGACTATCCTGTATTTCTTGAAACGGTGGAAGGGCTTGGAGATGTTCAGTCCAAAAGTGTAAGCGGTCAGGATGTGACCGAAGAGTATATCGATGTCAGTGCCCGTCTGGAAAATCTCAGAAATCAGGAGGTACGCCTGAACGAGATCCTGAACATGAGCACAACGGTCGAGGAAGTGCTGAGTGTCGAAAAAGAACTCGAACGTGTCCGTGGAGATATCGAAAGCCTTACCGGGCGTCTGGAATATCTGGATAACAGGATAGAGTTCACAACGATAAACATACGTGTGACCGAACCCAGTCCGATAAACCAGTCCTGGGGACTCCGGGATGCGCTTTCCGAATCTGTGCAGGGCTTTATCTCAATGGTCAATGCGCTGATCGTACTGGCAGGTTATCTCCTTCCGATAGTGATATTACTGACACTGCTTGGAGGACTTGTCATTGGTATAAGGCGGATGGCAAAAAGATAATTCTGCAATGACCGGCACTGGATATTTCGTTTTGTGCCGGTCTCACTTTTTTACCATTATTTTTATAACTGTGTTCAGGATTACTGACTGATGATTCTACTGCAGAGTTTGCATCATTAAAGATAAATAAAGCGTAATCCAATACAGGTGCTCATTGTAAAAAAACTAGCTGTAAAACTTTCGAAATGTAAAAAGTCTTCCTTAAATATTAAAGCAAAAAACCATGAAAATCACACAAGTCTCACAGATGGGTGAAAGACCCCTTGTAGGCCTGCTGTCGGTCATGTTCAACAAGGATTCGAACGAAGACCTGCTGATCGGGCCGGGTAATGATGATTGTGCGGTACTTGATATCTCAGGTGAGGAATGCCTTGTGGCAACCACGGATATGTTGCACCGGAAAACGGACTTCCCTCCTGAGATGAACCCCTGGCAGATCGGCTGGATGTCTGCGGCAGTGAACCTGAGTGATGTGGCGTCCATGGGTGCGCGTCCTGTAGGCCTTCTCATGGCCATAGGAATGTCTTCTGATACGCATGTGTCCTTTGTGGAAAAAATAGCCCGTGGTATGTCGGATTGTGCAAAGGCATGCGGTACGACTGTGATCGGCGGGGATATTGACACTCACGATGAACTCACAATCACAGGAACAGCTCTTGGTATGGTGAAAAAGTCAAAGCTTCTGAAAAGGGAAGGTGCCAGGGTGGGTGATAAGGTCTGTGTAACAGGCTTTGCAGGCTCTGCAGGTGCTGCACTCCATGCTCTGCAGCATGGTATTGAAGCTCCAAATTCCTTTCTGAATGCACTGCTTGAGCCATATCCAAGAACCGAGGAAGGACAGGCACTTGCACATTCCGGTGCCGTGACATGTATGATGGACACAAGCGATGGCCTTGCAATGTCCCTGCATGACCTTGCTGACCTCAATGGCGTAGGATTCCGCATATATGAGTCCGGATTGCCCGTGCATGAGGATATAGGAAGATATGTAACATCAGATCCCGATGAACAGACTGACTTTGCACTTTACACAGGTGGCGACTTCGAATTGCTTTTCACCGTCTCTCCTGATAAACTGGATGAGGCAAATAACGCATGTGATTTAAGTATCATAGGTGAAGTAGTTGAACAAACAGCTGGTATTCGCATTGAACGAAAGGAAGGTACAAACCTGTCGATTTATCGTAAAGGTTATCTACAATTGGGAAGTTAAAGATATGCAAGACTAGATTACACTATTCAAATTTCAAGGCAAATTTCAAGGACGGTTTAAAAATGAATAAAAACCTAAAAATAATCCTGTTTGGATTATCATTAATAATGTTTGCAGGTGGTGCAATGGCTGCTCCATCTCTTTCAGGAGGAACTGTCTCTCCTGAAACTGGTACTGTAAGTGACAGTTTCGAGTTTACAGTAACTTATACAGATCCAAATAATACCGTTGCAGACTACGTCAATGTTACAATTGATGGTGTTCCCTTTTCAATGTCAGAAAGTGATGCGTCTGATACTAATATGGTTGATGGAAAAGATTATACTTACACTGAATCAAGTTTCACCAAAGGCACATATGCTTATGCATTTTATACTGCAAATGCAAACGGCACAGTAGGACCATTGGATTCAGGCACATTTGAGATTACTAATAGTGCTCCTGTACTTTCATCTCCGGATGTCAATCCTTCAAGCGGATCACCTGCTGACAATTTTGTGTTTACGGTAACGTACACAGATGCAGATAATGACAGTGCAAATTATGTCAACGTTACAATAGACGGTACACCATATAGTATGTCTGCTACAGATGCAAGTGACACCAATACTGCTGATGGGAAGGAGTATACTTATACAGGAAGCAGTTTTTCCGCCGGAACTCATTCATATAATTTCAGTGCTTCCGATGGGACTGATATCGTCGGTCCGGAAGGGTCAGGCACCTTTGATGTGGGTTCAGGTTCAAGTCTAACGGGCAGTATTTCACCTTCTAGCGGTAATCCTTCTACTACATTTAATTTCAATGCAACTTTCACTAATGAGGATGATGAAATTCCTGATTACGTGAGGGTTACTATAGATGGCAACGAGTATGATATGACTGAAGTTGACTCTGCTGATTTAATAACATCTGATGGAAAAGACTATAGTTACAGTGATTCTGGTTTTTCCGATGGTAGCCATACATACAGTTTTAGTGCAGGTGTGGGTTCAGATACGATTGGTCCTGTAGGATCTGGTACTTTTGATGTAGATGTCTCCAATCATCAGCCAACACTAACGGATGACGAAGTGAATGCGCCTGATGAATTCATTGTTGGTAAGAAAGTTTACTTTAACGTAACTTACACCGATTCAGATAATGATGCACCGTCTTTCATGTATGTGCAAATTGACGGTGACAATAACACGATGTCCAAGCTGGATAGCAGCGACAATGACGCAACTAATGGCATAGAATATACCTATAATACCTCTTCTCTTGATAAAGGAGAACACACATATGCATTCTATGCATCAGATGGTGCATCCGATGTAAATATTGATTCTGCTAACTTTTCGATATACTCAGAAAACTATTACAGTGGTGACAGGATCTGGGATGAGAATGCAGGTCAATCCACAACCTACACATGGGATGCAAAGAGCTTTTCCGGATTCTTTTATGATCTGGATTCAGGCATAAGCTCAGAAACCATGAGAATAACTGATATAAACAGGTCTCTGGGTGAAGGGGACATCGTTTATGAGACACGACCAGTTGAGACTGAATTCGAACAAAGTGACTGGGGCTCATACGAGGTAATCGGCTTCATGGCGGAGAAGTATTTTGCGGCATATACCTCTGCGACATCAATCGATGATGTCAGTCCGGTCAGTCTGATATCTTCGGGTCAGCTCTCGAAGGTCCTCATAGATGACGATGATAAGAAGTCCGTGTATACTGGCTCATCCCTGACACTGAAGGAAGGGTACAGGCTCAACATCGTTCAGGTTGACAGGGACGGCGGTAAGGTCATGGTGACTCTGACAAAGGACGGTGACGAGCTGGACACCGGAATTATCGATGGAAGCGGCGACTACGTCTACAAGACTGATATTGGCGACTCTGAAGATGTTCCAATAATTGTCGTACACTTTAATTCCATATTCAGTGGAACCGAGTCAAATATTGTTACTGTTCAGGGTATTTTCCAGATATCCGAAGACTATATCGAAATTGAGAACGGGGAAACCTTCGGTAAGATGGAAGTCACAGGATTTGGTAATGACTACATAGAAATGAAGAACGATGGAAGAATCACCCTGTCTCCTGGAAAAACCATTGATATAATGGGGAAAATTAACTTTATCGTAGCAGATTCAAGCACCCTGCGCTTTGCACCCTTTGTTGACATGTCTGACCCGGGAACTTACGAGCTTCGCGGTACTGTTGCAGAAGGTAAGGAAACACTGACATGGACGCCGCTGAATTTTGAAGGTTTCTATTATGATATCGATGAGGGTATCCGGACAGAGGAACTTGAGCTAAAAGTCATTTCTGGCAGCAGAATCGGTGACGGGAATCTGGTCTACACCAGCACTCCCCAAGAGGTATCATTCGAACACTCCGCATGGAATAACTTTAGTGTCATCGGCTTCATGGCGGAGAAGTATTTTGCGGCATATACCTCTGCGACATCAATCGATGATGTCAGTCCGGTCAGTCTGATATCTTCGGGTCAGCTCTCGAAGGTCCTCATAGATGACGATGATAAGAAGTCCGTGTATACTGGCTCATCCCTGACACTGAAGGAAGGGTACAGGCTCAACATCGTTCAGGTTGACAGGGACGGCGGTAAGGTCATGGTGACTCTGACAAAGGACGGTGACGAGCTGGACACCGGAATTATCGATGGAAGCGGCGACTACGTCTACAAGACTGATATTGGCGACTCTGAAGATGTTCCAATAATTGTCGTACACTTTAATTCCATATTCAGTGGAACCGAGTCAAATATTGTTACTGTTCAGGGTATTTTCCAGATATCCGAGAATTATCTCGAAATTGAGAACGGAGACACTTTCGGCAAGATGGAGGTCATCGGTACAAGTGGCAGAATTACAATGGAGAATAAGGACGACATCTCATTGTCAAGGGGCAAATCCGTGGCACTTATGGGTGACATCAGTTTCAATGTCGCCGATTCGAGTAATGTGAGGTATTATCCATATGTGGAGGTCACCACAGCACCTTCCCAGACACTCAGCGTGGATATGGACAAGTCCGTTGTTACAAATGGTGACGATGTGGTCATCAGGGTGAGTTCCCGCGGTGCATCTGTCAGTGAGGCAACTGTGAAGGTGGACGGCAGTTCCATCGGAACCACGGATGATGAAGGCCGGATAACATACACAGCCAGCAAGATAGGCACATTGGAGATTGTGGCTGAGAAGACCGGCTATGCCTCTGGCAGTGATGAGCTGGAAGTTATCTCTCCCGATGACGAGTCAAAGAAACTTGTAATCGAGGTATCACCTGATGAGGTATATGAAGGTACCTCTGCAACCATCTTTGTCCTCAAGGCAATCGGCAGTGAGGCCGTAGAGGGTGTTGAAGTGACACTTGACGGCAACTCCATAGGCTCCACATCTCAAGACGGTACCATTACCTACACAATGACCGATGTGGGCATGCACAAGCTTGAGGCAACAAAGTCAGGATTCCTTGACGCGGAACTGAATCTTGAGGTCCAGGAACTTGCAGCCGATTTCGAGTTCAGCAATCTGCGCATCACACCTCTGGATGTGGAAGAGGGTGAAGAGGCAACCATCAGTGTTGATGTCGCAAACACAGGTACTGCAGCAGGAGAATACACTGCTGACCTGAAGGTAAACGGTACCGTGGTCGATTCACAGACTGTAAGTCTTGGTATGGATGAAAGTCAGACGATCGAGTTCAAACACACAGAAGAAGAACCCGGTGTCTATACCGCAGAGGTTGGTGGTCTGAGTAAAGAATATGAGGTGTTCGAAAGTTCCGGGACCATCTGGTACGTTCTCGGAGCAATCGTGCTTATTGTTGCCGGAGCAGTCGGATATCTTTTCACTGCCGGAGGCTGGACAGTTGAGATCGCCCAGGCAAAAGTAGATGAAGCCATACAGTCAATACAGGAGTTGATCGGAAATCTCCGATAACTCCACTTTTACTTTTTTAGCTTAATTTCTGAGATGCAATTTCTATAGCTTCCATGAGGCTGTTTTTTGGCATAATCGTCGCAACCGGGATTCTCAGTATCTTTTCTACAGTGGGACTTACTATGGGTGCGCAGACAAGTGCTTTGGCACCATCTCTCTCAGCACGGATAGCTGCAATGATAGCCTCTTCCATGGATGTTGCCGAATACTCCCGTATGGTGTATAATGTGTTGCCTATCTTTCTCTTTGATTCACTCATACTGTCAAGAACCGGACGTGCGGCTATGACTGCTATAAAATCACCCTTCTCAGACCCTTCTATCATTTTTATGGTCCGGACTATCTGGCGCAGGGTTTTCATGTTAGGCTCCCGTTTTCCCGACATGATCTTATACAATGTACTCTGAGGTATGTCCGCCCTATCTGCGAACTCAACGGCAGTCAGGCCAAGATCTTCTTTGATGGCCTTTGATAATACTTCTCTGAAGTTTTCATCAGATTCAAAGACAGCATCGATCACTTTATCAGCAGCATTCATTCTTCCCACCTCACTATTTGTGCCAAATAAATGTCCTATTTAGGCAATGTTCTCTTTAGTATTAATACGTTTGGGATAAATTAAGCTCTTTTAGGGAAATATATATAATATATATTGTTCGAACTTTAGTTATTGAACATTAAAAGGTGATAATATGGACAGCAGAAAGTTTCTAAAATCATCCACATTTTTGATATTAACAATTCTTGTGGCTGTGGCCGTACTCGTGTCCGGCTGCGCAGAACAGGGTACAGACACAGGAAACGAAACAGAAGGAGCAACGGTTACAGAACTAACATTCGGTTATCAGCCAAGTACCCACCAGATTGCCTATCTTGCAGCAAAAGATAATGGATGGTGGACTGAAGATCTCTCTCCATTTGGTGTTGAAACACTAAATGACAATGTATTCCCTACAGGCGCTCCTGAAATGCAGGCCATGCTCTCAGGTGAGCTGGATGTAGCATATGTAGGTGCTGCCCCGGTGGTAGCTGCTATTGCAAATGGCCTGGACGGAAAGATCGTTGCTGCGGCACAGATACAGGGGTCTGATATCGTATTGCGTAATGAATATGAATACGAGAGTCCGGAAGATCTGAAAGGCCTGAGAATAGCCACCTTCCCGCCAGGAACAATACAGGATACACTCCTGAGGAACTGGCTTGAGTCAAACAACATCGATCCAGAGAACGATGTTACCATCGTACCAATGGGTCCGGGAGATGCGATGACAGCTATCTCAGCCGAACAGGTTGATGCTGTGTTCCTGCCACATCCCGCACCAACTCTCATTGCAGAGGAAGGCGTTGGCAGATCAGTAGTATCTTCAGGTGAGATCCAGGAAGATCACGCATGCTGTGTTGTTGTCGTTAGCGGTGATCTCATTCGTGAGAACCCTGAAATGGTCCAGCAGATCGTGGAAACACACGTACGTGCAACCGAGTATACAGTGGAGAACCCTGATGAGGCAGCACAGATATTTGCCGATGACCAGGACTGGGATGTTGAAGTCGTAGAGCAGTCGATTAATGACTGGGACGGAGAATGGGTCTCAGATCCAAACCTCATAGTCAACTCCACAGTGGACTATGCTCAGGTACAGTACGAACTTGGTTACATCAGTGCACCACTTGAGCAGGATGACATATTTGATCTGAGCTTCTATGAAGCTCTGGATCAATAATTTTTTTATTTTAGCAGTAAGTTGAATAATGATAAAAACATTTACAAACCGGTCTAAAATAATACTGATTTTTTTCAAACCGGAGGAATAATGGTCAGGGAACATTTTCAAAGTTTAAAGGATAAGGGCGTGGAAATTTTTTCCATTCTGGCTGCATTGGTTATATGGCAGCTTGTAGCTGTTTATGTAGTACAGAATAAATTCTTCCTTCCAAGCTTTACAGATGTTTCCCTTGCATTTATTTCTGTGATCTCAAGGCAGGTTAACTTTCCTTTGCTCTCCATGGAGCTGCCTGTGCTGATTGTAGATCTTTTGTACAGTATGATGCATTTCTTAATAGGTCTCATAGCTGCACTCCTGGTAGGCATGCCTGTGGGTATGCTCATGGGATGGTTCCGATCGGTTGACAGGGTACTTGACCCTCTCATTGAGATAGTTCGTCCGATTCCGCCACTTGCCTGGATTCCCTTTGCCATCATATGGATTGGCCTTAACCCCTTCGGGGCGGGATTCGTGATATTCATAGGAGCCCTGTTTCCAATAGTGATCAACACCTTTACCGGCTTCAAGAACATTCCCCGTATATATGTGGAAGCCGCTAAGGTCCTGGGATGTAATACCGACCGTGAACTGATACGACATGTTGCACTTCCTTCGGCACTACCCTCGATAGTTGCCGGTGTGCGTATTGCCATGGGAGTCGGATGGATGTGTCTGGTAGCTGCGGAGATGTTCGGTGTTAGCAGGAACGGACTTGGCTATAAGATATGGCACCACTACTACCTGCACAATATGGATTTCGTACTTGTCTACATGCTTGTGCTGGGATTCCTGGGACTGCTTATCGACCGCATGCTACGCTATTATCTTGAAGGAAGGTTCCTCAAGTGGCGTACAGGGGTGGTGATGTAATGAGCAGTGTCAGTGTAAAAGGCGTCTCGCGTAAGTTTGTAAAAGATGAGGTCACTCAGACCCTTGCTCTTGACAATATAGACCTTGACATCAAGGATCAGGAATTCGTATGCTTTATCGGACCTTCAGGATGTGGAAAGACCACCCTTCTCAGGGTCATCTCAGGTCTTGACACGCCCGATCAGGGTGAGATAGTCGTGGGTAATGAGAAAATAACCGGTCCCGGACCCAAGAGAGGTATGGTGTTTCAGGAATACTCTCTCTTTCCATGGAAATCGGTCAAAGACAACATAATATTCGGTCCCAGGATGAGAGGAATTCCCAGAAATGAGGCTCTTGAGGAAGCTGAAAAATATCTGGAACTTGTGGGTCTTACACAGTTCAGGGACAGCTATCCCCATGAACTCTCAGGTGGAATGAAACAGAGGGTTGCCATTGCACGTGCCCTTGCAAACGAACCTGAAGTGCTGCTGATGGATGAACCCTTCGGAGCACTGGATGCCCAGACAAGAAATTCTCTGCAGCATGAGTTACTCAACATATGGCAAAAAAAGCATCTTACTGTCCTCTTTGTCACACACAGTGTGGATGAGGCTGTTTTCCTGGCTGACAGGATCGTGATGTTCACCGCACGCCCGGGTAAGATCAAGGAGATCACAAGGGTTGATATTCCAAGACCCCGTGACAGGACAAGTCTGGAAGTCAACCAGTTGCGTAACCATTTGCTGAAATTGCTTTCCGAGGAACAAAAGAAGTGAACAGGAGAAATCTCAATTTCACTCAGAACGCACAATTACTTTTGTTCCTGATTCTATTTCCTTAACATTTACCTTTCCGATGAGCTCGAGCACTTCACTGGCCCTGGCAAAACCTACCGTAGATCCAGGTCTTATGGACATTGTCTTTCCGGAAATTGCCGAACCATGAACAGTAACCCTGTCAAAGAGCTTCAGGTCATTTGCCGCTTCGATGTCACCCTGTATCTCAGACCTGGATCCGATAACTATATCATCAGCCCTGATGTTTCCTTTGACAGAAGAACCTTTACCGAGCTTAAGAGTTCCCTTGACATTGAGGTTTTTCCA
This sequence comes from Methanolobus zinderi, assembly GCF_013388255.1. Lineage (NCBI taxonomy): Archaea > Methanobacteriati > Methanobacteriota > Methanomicrobia > Methanosarcinales > Methanosarcinaceae > Methanolobus > Methanolobus zinderi. The sequence continues at coordinate 2,256,978 of NZ_CP058215.1, read as the reverse complement.
GAATCCGGATCCTGCTCCCACAATAAAGTTCCCGTCGATGTTTATATCATTCTCAAAATATGATCGTTTTCGGGCAATGTAGGTGTTTGATTCCTCGTGGTACTTTATGAACTCTTCACTCATCGCATTCACCGTATTACCTTAATACTTTTGTTAATTATAAATCCTGCTCTGAACAGAACAATAAACCGGCAGATAAAAAAAGCTAGTTTTCGGCCACTCTAATAAAAACTATTATATATTACAAACTATATACAATTGCATATCTTAACATTTTAATATATCCTAAGATGCGGCTGGTTTTCATGGATTAAGGTGTATGGATGGAATCTCATAATAAGAATCAGGATTTATCAGAACTTACCGAGCAAAATTGCTCCTTGGAGATTGATCCTGATCTTGTCTTCACCGGTAATCTCTCTTCTGAAGAAGTGAGATCCGCAAAACCTTTTCTTGATCTCGTTAATGGATTTATCCTTCTTATTGACAATGAACACAACATTGTGTCAATAAATAAAAAAGCAAGCTCATTATCAGGTTACGCTGCCCAGGATGTTGAAAATAAGAGCTGGCTCGACATTTTTGTTCCTGCAAATCTGCAGGATAAGCTAAAGGCAGATTTCTCATCTGTCTCATGTGATGAAACCAGCTCACAGGATTCTTTTGAATGCCTGGTTCAGTGCAGGGACGGTACGGAACTGAACATGGATCTGAAGGTGACCATCCTCCAGGACGGGGATGGCTCAACCAGCGGTTTTCTCTTGATCGGCAGTGATATCGTTCAAAAGAAAAAGGTGATCAGAGAGAATACAAAACTTCTTTCCTTCCTTGGAGCTGCCACCTATGCAGTTATCTTTTCCGATTCCAGCGGCCACATAACTTTCTGGAACAAAGCTGCTGCTGAATTGTTCGGATATGAGGAAGAGGAAGCTCTTGGTCAGCCCCTCACAATCATCATGCCCAAGCGCTACAGGAAGGCCCATGAGGGCTGGGATCAGATCATATCCATTGGCAAGTCTCCTGTTGTAGGGCGGATATTCGAGGTCACAGGCCTGCGAAAAGATGGCAGTGAGTTCCCTGTGGAGATATCCATCAATACTACTCATGTAAAAGGAGAAGTTTTCCATGGCGCTTTTCTGAATGACATCTCCAAACGTAAGATGAAAGAGCGTCTGATGACCATTTCCAAGAACAAATATCGTATGATGTTCGAGAAGTCCCCGCTGGGAATATTCCACTTTGACGAAAATGGTGTTATCACTCAGTGTAATGAGAATTTCGTGAAGATCGTGGGGGCTCCTGAAGAAAATGTAATATCTTCTATCATGGGCTTTAATATGCTCAGATCTTTCAGGGACAGATCCATTAAGAAAGCCATCAGGCAGGTTCTTGCTGGTATTCCTGCCAGATATGAGGACAATTTCCATTCACCTTTCTCAAGCAAGGTCATACCGATCAAGGCAGAGTTCAGTCCGGTGATATCCGAAGAAGGAAAACTCATGGGTGGTGTATGTGTTGTAGAGGATTTCACCGAGCGCAAAGCTGCGGAAGAAGCCCTGAACACATATGCTGACGAGCTTTCAAAGGCAAATGAGGAGCTCAAGTCCCTTGACAGGATGAAGGACGAATTCCTTTCAAACCTGAGGCATGAACTCACCACGCCCCTTATCCCGATCAAAGGGTACAGTGAACTGATGTTTGACGGCGCCCTGGGAGATCTGAACGAAAGACAGCATGATGCCATGGAAAAGATCATGCTCAGCTCCGAGAGGCTCAAAAGACTGATCGATTCCCTGCTCTATGTCAGTATTACCGAAGGTGGTAATGTGGATTATACGTTCATTCCTCTTCGCCTGACAGAGGTCCTGGAGTCTGCCATCAATGACAGGTCTCCTGAAATAACCAGCAAGGGACATACAATTGAAAAAGATCTTCCCTGCGACCTCCCTCTCATAGAAGGGGATCTGGATTACCTGAGGAATGTATTTGTAAATCTTATCGATAACTCCGTCAAATTCACACCTGACAAGGGGATTATTAAGATATCTGCGTCAAATGAAGACGATCATGCCCATCTGCAGATAGCAGATAACGGGATTGGTATAGGGGATACGGAGATTCTGAACATATTCAACAGGTTCTACCAGGTCGATGGCTCTTCCACACGCAAGTATGGCGGAAATGGTCTTGGTCTTTATATCTGTAAAAAGATAATCGAAGCTCATAAAGGAGAAATATGGGCTGAAAGCAGACAGGGTGAAGGCACCACTATTCATGTGACGCTTCCCTTCAAGCAGAAATCTATGGAAGACCAGCCTTCTCCAGAGATGCAAGAGTGATCAGGCTCAACGCTGTTGTATTGATGTCACCCTCATTTTTTCCCCAGGAGCCATTATCGTTCATCCTGTCCAGCAACCACTGGACGGATTCTCCGAGTTCAGAACAGTAACCTGTGTTTATCAGGGCCTGCATTACTATATTGCTTGTGGCAGGGGTTTTCCAAGCTCCTTCTGCAGTGCGTTCTGAGAGTATCCATTCAGCACGCTCATCTATGAACTTTTCAAGATCATTGCTCTCATCTTCACAAATCTCGTCCTGTTTTTTCAGTGCGTTTATGATCAGGGCAGTTGTTCCGGGATGTTCCCATGAGGCTCCGTAGTTATCAATAAGCCACAAACAACCTTCTCTGTTCCAAACTCCCATATCCGCAAGTGAAGCCAGTACATATGCAGTATCATAGACATCGTTATTCCATGCCATGTCTTTTTGTTCAGAGAGCATCCATGCTATCACATCGGAAAAAACAGTACCTCCAGGGGCCAGAGCTGAGGCTGCACGTGCAGTATCCCTGAGTGAATTTTCCCAGCAGGCTCCTTTTTTCAGATCGATGAGCTTAGAAACCAGGTCTGTCTTTACATCCCAGAGATAAGCTGCCTGGATTACACGTGAGATTTGCTTGACATTACTGATGTCCTGGGAAAGCAGCCATTTAAACGTCCTTTCGCTCTGGAATTGCATACATCTTCAGATGCCTGCATGCTTATTTATTTTTTCGCAGAGCAATCGTACCTGTGCCTCTGCTCATACTCCATGCGCTTTCCGGGGTTCCAGTTGCTGACATGTCCGTAATATCCCGTAACCCTGGAAATATGGTCTGCTACCTCCTCGCCGCAGAGCAGGCATGTCTCCCTTTTTCCACGTGTGGTGTGTCCGTTAATGCAAACCGAAAAATCAGGGGACAGGCAGAAATATGCAAGTTTCGTTCCCGCAAGTCGCTGTATGAACCTGCTCAATCCTTCAGGGTCCGGAGTGCTCTCTCCAATCCATATGTGGCATATGGTGCCACCTGTGAAATAGGGATGGAATTCGGATTCAATGTTTATGCGGTCAATAAGGGAGATGTTACTGTTGTATGGGACATGGGTTGAATTTGTGTAATAGGGAGTGTTTACAGTGCCCTGCACATTTGCACGTTTTCCATACCTGTGGCTGTCCAGCAGTGCAAACCTGTAAGCCGTACTTTCGGCAGGAGTCTGCTCCAGTGTGTACTCTATCCCGTCCTCAATAGAGAATTGCGTGATCTTTTCGGATATATGCCGTATTATCTCAAGACCCGTTTCCTGCTGCTCTGTCAGTGGTCTGCCTGTTAGATTCATCAGACATTCATTCAGGCCGACAACTCCGAAGGTGAGATGGCGTTTTGCGAAATCATAGTAAGGTATTTCTTCACTGGTATTGTTCATAAGCCATGGCAGCAGCCTCCATTCATAAAGTGATCTCCTTATTATCTCGTTTCCTTCCAGGAGTGCCTGACGGCTTATTTCCATTACCCTGTCAATTTCGGTATATAGGTCATCAGGGAAGTTTATTCTTGCCGTTATGCCTGGCAAATTCACGGAGACAACTTTGTTGGAACCTGTTCCGATGCCTCCCGCACTCCAGATCCCTCCGCTGTGTTTTGCAAGCAAACGGCAGCACATGGCCTGCACAGTTTCCTCCTCGAGGTAGTCTGCTGTAAGATTCAGAAAATATGGCGCACCGGTACTTGAAGCAGCCCTCATGGTACTGTGCCAGAGCTCATCATCCGGATCAATGTCCTCTGTTATTGCAGTGGTGAGTAACGGGAAAGTAAAAGGTGCTCCGCTTGCATCTCCTGCTGCCGCAACTTCCATAAAGGTCCTGTATATTGATCTTGCCTCGTGTTCAAATTCACGATAGGTCGCATCAAGCAGTTTGCCTCCAAAGATTACCCTTTCATCTTCAAGCATTGACGGACAGCTAATGCGAAGACCAATGTTGGTAAACGCGCTCTGTGCACCAATACGGTTTGACTGGTTCATCTGGAACATGAATCCCTGTATCATCTTGTATAGTTCTTCCTCATCGATACTATCATAATACAGATAGGGAGCAAGTAGCCAGTTCAGCATATCAACGGCCTGGGCTCCCGCAAAGAACTGCTGTGAATGCAACATAAAGGACATCGTATGGTAAAGTGCGGCCTCAAAGCGCCTTGCAGGAAGACTTATCGTATCAGGGAACCTGAGTCCGTCGATTAAAAATATTCTTGCATCTATACCGTTACAGTAGGGCTTGAAGGGACTATGGAGATCATGTATGTGAATGACCCCGTCAAGATGGGCGTTTGCTACTTCCTTTGAGTAGAGCTTTTCAAGAGCATATCTTTTCTTGATCTGTGTTGCGAGATGAAGATCAATGACCGAGGGGCTGGTACGTGTGTTCGAGTTCTCCTTGAGAAGCCAGCTACTGTCGTACAGGACATCATCCACAAGTTCCAGTGGATCGATAAAACCAAGTCTGTCTATGTTATTGGAACTACTTTCCACTCCCATGATAAAATATCTGTTCCGGAAGTCTATATAACTAACCCGGGGTTCTGATAAAAAAGAGTAAAAAAGAGGCTAAGTTCCCTTAGTGTAATTATTTCTTGAAATTCTCCACGCTGTCTACGACCTTGCTGAATTCCCTGAACCATTCAAGGTCTCTGTCTCCTTCGAGATGAACCCTTCCCTGATCCTCTATATCAGCGATCTCAGGATCGATCGGTAACTCTCCGATGACATCTACATCAAAGTCAGCAGCGGCCTTTTCGACCCCACCCATTCCGTAGATGTCTATCTTTTCATCACAGTGCGGACATCTCATAGCACCCATGTTCTCCACAATACCGATGACAGGTACTTCGAGCATGTGAGCAAAGGTCAGGGATTTCCTAACACTCAGAAGGGCCACGTCCTGGGGAGTGGTTACCACTACGGCACCGTCAAGTTTCTCGATCAGCTGTGCAATGCTCAGTGGTTCGTCTCCTGTACCCGGCGGCAGATCAATGAACAGGTAGTCCAGCTTTCCCCATGCAACCTCTTCAAGGAACTGTTTGATGGCTGCCATTTTTGCAGGTCCTCTCCATATGATGGGTGAGTCCTTATCCTCCACCAAAAGTGCTATTGACATGATACTCAGATTCTCAGTTACAGGAATGGGTATAATCCCATCCTCACCTACATTTGGTCTCTCATCCTCGATCCCGAACATCTTTGGAATACTTGGTCCGTGTATATCCGCATCAAGCAGGCCCACTTTATATCCACGGTCAGCAAGGCGCGCAGCAAGGTTCGCGGCAACGGTACTTTTACCAACTCCACCTTTGCCACTCATGACCATAATCTTATTCTTGATCGCTCTCATCTGTTTGATGAGCTTTGATTCCTGTGGTTTCTCAAGCAAAGTTTCAGGACTCTGGATATTTTGTGCCATTTGATCTCCTCTGTGATAAATTATGAATTGTGTATGAATTGTAATCGTTCTGTTTAATGTCTGGTCGAATAATCCTTATCTGAATAAGAATCATTGCTATTCTTTTCCGGTATCAACAGGACTCTCATTTGCTATTTCTATGGCCTTTCCGGTGGTGAGTGCCAGTGCTACTTTCTTTCTTGCACTTTTCAGGTCTTTCCAGAAAGCACGTCTTGAAATGCCCATTGTAAAAGCTGCATCTTCCTGTGTCATCCCTTCAACATCCACAAGTCTTAAGGCTTCCAGTTCTTCGATTGCAAGGGATACGGTATCAAGTTCCTTTAGCGGTACTCCCCTAGGTTTGAAGTAAAGCACTTCAGGAGAACAGCCGACTCTTCTTGGAGACTTAGGTCTGCCTCTGCATTTCATTAGTTTTCATGAAGGAGATTTGAGTACTTAAAACTTATCAGTAAAATTTATTAAATAATTCCCATATGGGAATGAATTTAAAACCCTCATACGAAATATGCCAGCAGACTCAGCAACCCAAGTACTATGCAAAATCTGGCAAAATCAAATCTCTCTGCGATCTTTATAAAGAGATCAATGGTAAGTATCCCGAATATAAAGGCAAAGAGTAACGCCAGTAGCGAATTCATATCGATTGTCAGTATTCCCATTGCTGCTATCCCCACATCTGCTGCCAGTACCGCAGGTATGCTCATGAGGAAACTCAGTCTGAGCGCCTGGGTGGCATTGAAGTTTCTCAGAAGCAGGGATGAGACTGTGATCCCTGAACGGCTGATGCCGGGAAGTGCTGCAAATCCCTGGGCAACTCCTGTGAAAAGAGAATCTCCAAAAGAGGGCAGCTCTTTTCTTGTTTCCCTTTTTGAGGCGCTTATCTGCAGCAGGCCGGTGAATATCAACAGCAGACCGATCAGGGCAGTTGCGATCTTCCCTGATATCTCTGTCATTCCGGTTGCAAAGATTATCAAGGGAAGGCCTACCAGACCGGTCAGGAGTGTTGAAATGATAAGAAAATTGATTATCGGTTGATCTTCTCTCTTACCTGATGCCAGATTTTCCAGATATTGCGGGATATCTTTCAGGATCTCCATGATGTCTTTTCTGAAATATATGGTTGCAGAGAGCAGTGTCCCCGTGTGCAGCCAGATGGAGATGGGAAGGGCTTCAGCAAGCGTCTTTCCGAAAACATTTATCATCAAAAGGGATGTCATTCCCTCGCTGCTTATGGGTAACCACTCAGCCACTCCCTGGACGATACCAAGTATGACCGCCTCAAAAATTGTTAACATCACGCGTTATCTTCTTTATTTGTATATATATTGCTTGGTAAATTGGGATGATCAATAATGGGCATACCTGCTCAAGTTATTAACAAGAATCACCGTTGCAACAACAGTCAGCACTATCCATGTCCTTACCTCTGAGGGCTGCTCTTATCATTGCCCAGGCACATCCAACTCCACTCTGAACTTCAATTGCCTGCACGGGACAATTCATTGCGCATGCTCCGCATTCCATACACGATGAAGGTCTTTTGAGTTCAACGTGTTCCCCTCCTCCAGTGAACACTCCATGAGGGCAGACCTGTGTGCACATAAGACAGTTGATACACTTTTCAGGATAATATTGCAGAGTATTCTCATTATATGAATCAAACATCAGATCACTTCCATTAAACGAGTTATCCCGAGAATGATAAGGAGTAACATTCCCGTAACTGCCATAAGTGCCATCAAAGGCACGTATCTGAAAATCTCTTTTTTGACACCTGTTCTTGATGTATGGGTTGTGCAACCTGTGAAATTGAGGGCAAGGTATGCGGTTACTGAGGCGGTTAAAAGGAATGTTGTTAACACAGCAACTATTCTCTCCCACAAAAGGAGCTCAGAGCCAGCTGCAATAGTTGCTGCAAAAGGAATTGTTACGATTGCGCCCAGGATAAGTCCTTTTGTGCTAAAGTCCTGTGTCGGGATGAAAGGATACAGAACAGGGAACAATACAGCTCCTGTAAATGCAATTAAGATTGCTATGAATGCTGCAAAAGGACCGGCCAGCAAATAGAGAATAAGGGCAGCGATCAATGTTGGCAGAACAATATGGGTTAATTCTATGGGTGTCAGCACCAGTCTTTCCCGGAAGGTGAACCGGACTCTGCGCATTTCAGGTGTTGCAGTGTGTGTTTTAAGATACTCCGGCAGATCCCTGGCACGTACGGGTCCGTATTCTACATTAAATCCCGACAGGCGCCTCACTTCATGTGCAGAAACACCCGGAGCACTTAGCTGAGGTAAAATTATGTTTCTATGCTTGATTATATCTGAGAGTCCTGACCACCTGATACGGTATACAATCTCTGCAGTGCCGAATGTTCCTTTGCCGGCAGCACACCATACATTGATCCCTTTGGTATCGATTACAAGGATGTAACAGTCGATACCCGCCAGTGAGCTGCGTAGCGCATCGAAGCTGAGTGTGTAATTAGCCGAGACGAATACCGGTGAATCCGCATCAGGGTTTCCCAGTCTGTAGATGCCGGGTTCTACGATGTGGCCCATTCTGTTCACTCCCAGTCGGGCAAGGAAATGGTCAGATCTGTCCCTGAATGAAATGGTGCTTGTAGTTTCACGGATCACAGGCGCATGGCTATTCCGGTTCAGATCGATCATTCTGATAAATTGGTCTGTATCCGCTTTGCTGTCAGGTTGGCAGCATGAGCCTGTATCTTTATTATCCATATTCCTTCTCTCTGTAATGATAGTTCATCCAGATGGTCTGGAATATTAATACTATGAAAGTATGCTACACATATATCTATCTGCTAAATAGAAAAGCAACTGCTATGGTTGATAATGAAATAATCAGATAAGCTTATCCTTCAATCTTGTGAGACAAAGATCAAACCGGAAGATCACTCAAATCTATCTCTTCCCCCGTCCTCAACCGGTCCCTTAAAAGAGTTATCTTCCTGTCTATCTTCTCAAGGCTCTTGAGGTGCTTTTTCTCATCTTCTGTGGTCTTCAGCAGTTTTGAGATTCCGCCGTTCTTGATGACCAGCCGCTGATCTGCCGAGAGTGCCAGCAGGGGATCGTGGGTGCTTATCAGGACGATCTTGTTGTTGCTTACCAGAAGTTCCAGGGATCTTACCTTATCTACCCCGGCGTTCTCGATCTCATCGATAAGGACAACGGATGCAGGACTCAGAAGTGCTGTATCTGCTATCATCAGTGCTCGTGACTGTCCGCCTGAGAGCTCTGTGACAGGGGTATTCCGGCTGAAAGTCTCCCCTGCCAGGACGTTTGCAGTGTCATATATTTTCCGGATGATATGTGATATCTCATCGACCATACGGCTTTCAGCATGAAGTGTCAGGAAGTCCTCTACACTGAGGTCCATGACAAAGTTCATGTTCTGTGAAAGCTGTGCAATAAAACGTCCTTCGGTTGAGAAACGCTCCTCATCACTTGGCGATCTGCCATCAACCAGTATCCTGCGCCCGGTGGGAGTATCTTCCTGCGCCAAGGATTCGATATCGGCAAGCAGGCGTGATTTACCTGATCCCGTGGGACCGACTATAGCTGTCACCTCTCCCTTTTTAAGTTCTACCAAAAAGGACTCCTTCTTGCCTTTTTTATCCTTTCCGGGGAGCACTGTCAGGGATTCAACCATGAACCTGCTTTCCTGCTGAAGTGCTCTTACCTGCTCGATGAACAGGAAGAAACCTTCAATGAAATCGGAATAGCTACTCCCTTTCTCAACAAAATAATCTTCGCCGATTATAGAACTCAGCTCTTCCAGCTTATTGTCTCTAAACCTGGCAGGATCGATGGCGAAAGAAGAGAAGTAGTCCTCTATCCAGGGCATCATCTCCATGAGTTCATCTATTGTCATCCGGAGCATATATGTCCGCAATCTAATCATCCCCTCTGAAATTCACGAGCTTTGAAACACCGATCTGCCTGTCATCTCCGATCTTCCTTTCCCCGAGACAGTACGAACACAGGGCTCCGGGCATGGTAAATCTAAGTATGGCTCCCTGAAGTGTCTCAACCGAGCCGCTTTTCTCGACAAGCTTTGCAAGATAGAAGCCACCCTGTCCCGTAACGCCATTGATATGAATTATCGTTCCACCGGGGTTGACCTGTCGGACCCTGTATGCAAAGACCTCACGCTCTGCCTGGGAGACAATATCCCCTTTGGTAATGACGACGATATCTGCAAGTTTTAGCATGGGACCGATCTTTCTGGGCGTATTGACCCCACTCAGATTATCTATGACACAGATTGCCAGAACATCTCTGATATGCGGAGAACAACGGTTGCAGAGGCCGGCACTCTCGGTGATGAGATAATCGAAGTTACGCTCTTTTGCCCATCCAAGTGCCTCCTCTATATTGCTCACAAAGAAGTGATCAGGACACAGCCCTCCAGAGAGCCCGGTCCTGACCGGAATATTGGAACTTGAATAGAGTTCTTCATCCTGAGCCGAGAGGCAGTCGAACTTGACCACACCGACATTCAGTCCCTTCTGCCTGAGTTCTTCAATTGTCCTGATTATGATACTGGTTTTTCCTGATGACGGAGGACCTGCTACCGTGACAAGTCTCAAAAGACACCTCCGGTGATGGTGAACTGTTTATTGAAGACCTCTGCTATCTCTTTTTTAAGAGATCCTACATCGGTATTCATCAGGTACTCCCATCCCATCCAGTAAAGTGGCATGTCCTTAAGATCATTATCGACTTCAGGATTCGTTGTAGGGAATAAGGCTCTGGCAGAGACTTCGCCGAACTCTTTTCCGCAAAGGAAATCCGTGATCTCCTTTACATTTTCCGCTGCACTTTTCTTGACCAGCATCTGTACCGGGCTTACAATAGCTCCTTCTGAAGGAATGGTGATGGTTATACTGGACTTGTCCTTGATCTTCCTGGTAAAGAAGTAGGGCATAATGTACATGGCCGGTACATCGTCTTTTTTGCTGTCTATCATCTTCACCATCTCGGATGGATGGAGTCCTGTATATATTGATGATGCAAGCTTTTTGATACCTTCCATTCCGTACATCTGATAGAAGGGAAGCAGTACTCCATTGCAGAAAAATCCGTTCATTCCCCGCATGGCAACCCTGTTGCGGTTTTCTTCTTTCAGAACATCTTCCCAGGATTTCGGCTTACTGTCATCCTCCATGAGCTCATCTATTGTCACCAGAACAAGCAGGTTTGCAGAGAGCATGGTGAACTGGTCGCGTGGGTCGGCATAATCTATTGATTTCAGATCGCGGTTCATGGGAGATGAATTAAGATTCACGAAATAGTCCTTGCTGAGAAAGTTCTCCCGGAAGGGTTTGTGATAGAAACTGTTGATATCGGAACTGATAATTATGTCCGGCAGTTCGTCGATGGATGTAACCGAATCTACATATGCATAGTAGGAGAGCTCATGATTAACATTACCTTCTACAAGGGAATGGAGCATATTGCCGGTTTTTTCCCTGTACTCAGTTGAAAAGGCATCAAGTGCACGATTAAAGGGCATTTTCATACCGCAAGGTAAGAGGGCAAGAAGGCTCAGCTCCTTTTGTCTTTCCGGGGAATCCGCAAGTGTAAAATCTCCCTTTGCTTCATTGTCCTCAACAGCCTGATTCAAAAGCTCAATAAACGATTCCCTGTTCACCGATACCATTGACAGGGCTGTTTTTAATTTCAGCAGTGGGCCAAGTTTTTCGAGCACCTCCCGGTTCTCGAATTTTCCCATTCCATGCTGTTTGAATATTTTTAATAAAGAGGGATGTTCACTCAATATCTGGTAAATGCTCATTGTTTCGTCAATTGTTTTCATATTATTCCCCTGAAGGTTTCATTTCATCTGCCCTGATGCTACTATTTTCTTATCTGGTCAATTCCGTATTTTACCAGTCTTTGTTTGATCTGATCTTTGGGGTTCAATTACTCTAATAAGCAGACAAATATTTAAGTATTAGCATATAGGAAGTTAACTTCCTGTAAAGTTCTTTGATTTTGAAAATAGTCCTGCCTGTTTTTAACTTACATACTTTTTTCCGAAGTAGATGAGTTCCTGTAAAAAAGAAGACGCAGGATTTTATCGCATCATTTTTTGATTTCTCTTTATCTATACTTTTTGCGAAATCAGGTAGAAATAAATATATGTTTTGGATAATGCTTTTATAATTAAACACTTATGTACCTAAAGGATGTATTTGATCTGATACAGATTCAAATACAGATGAAAATTTCAAATAAATACTCAATTGTCAAGTGATATCATGAAAGTAAGCGTACCATGTATGGGAAAAGGCGGAATCGATGATACAGTCAGCCAGCATTTTGGAAGGGCGCCTGCCTACACCGTCTTTGACACAGAGACCGGTGAATATTCTGTTGTAGTGAAAAATGGCGGTGAAGGTCCTGCTGATCTGATGGCTGGAGCCGGTGTGAACATAATGCTCTGCGGAGGTATCGGAAAGGGTGCTGCAATGATGCTCCAGCAGAAAGGGATTGATGTTTTCATTGGTGCATCCGGAACTATAAAAGATGCCATTAATGCATGGGAATCCGGTGCACTTGCAAAGAACCAGGATGGCAACTGTGACAGCCATGACCACGACCATGGTCACGATGACTGTAGCTGCAATTGCAGCTGTCACAGTCAGGTCACACTTAGCTGAATTGCTTGTCAGGTATAAGTAAGAAAATTGCCATGCAATGTGGTAATCTAATTTCGGTAAAGCAATTTTATGTTATGGCTAATTGCTTTGCCTTTTATTTTTATGTAATTGCATGTATCAAAAGTTATTTGTGTGTCTGTGGAATATTTTTAACTGCGGATGGCTATTTTAACATAAACAAATTCGGATCAGTGGATGAGCAATGAAATGTGCATTCTGTGATGAAAAGGAATGTCGTGAAGGCAAGGATTGTGTTGGTCTGTCAAAAGACACTGTCTATGAGGGATCTGATCTTGAGTCCATGAAGGTATCCGCCTCCATCGAAGCCCGATACTACATGCAGAAGACAAGGCTTGAGGAGTTGATTCTTTATGCAAGGGATATGGGCTATGAGAAACTGGGTCTTGCCTTTTGTGTGGGTCTTGAAAAGGAAGCAAGAACCATCCAGAAGATACTCGAAAGCGATTTCGAGGTATTTTCTGTATGTTGCAAGGTTTCAGGAACTGATAAAGGGGAATATGGTCTTGAGAGACTGCGTCCGGAAAATTTCGACCCCACATGCAATCCGATTATACAGGCGGATATACTTAAAAATAAGGGGACGCAGCTTAATATCATAATTGGTCTTTGCATAGGTCATGACATACTTTTCACACAGCATTCGGCTGCGCCTGTTACAACCCTGATAGTCAAGGACAGGGTGCTTGCACATAATCCGGCAGGTGCCATATATTCCAACTACTATCTGAAGAAAAGATTCGGTCTTGAGGAATGAGGAATGCTTGGTATGAAACTTACAGTTGTCTATGATAATCAGGCAAAAGAAGGGCTCAGGAGCGGCTGGGGCTTTTCCTGCTATATCGAATCCCCTGAAAAGAATATACTCTTTGATACAGGCTGGGACGGACATCTGCTGATGGATAACATGAGTAAGCTCTCCCTGTCACCAGAGGATGTGGGTATCCTTGTGTTATCCCATAGTCACTGGGATCATACCGGCGGGGTTCCAGCTTTACTCAATGCGAATTCCGATCTGGAGGTATATGTACCATCCGGCTTTTCTGCAAATCTAAAGAATGAGATATCTTCAAGATGTAGAGTTCTCCATGAGGTAAAAGGTCCTCAGGAACTGTGTCCGGGTGTTCACACAACAGGAGAACTTGGGAACAAGATCAAAGAGCAGTCCCTGATACTAGAATCAGGCGGAGGTATCTACGTAATCGCAGGTTGCTCACATCCCGGACTTAGATCCATAATGGATACTGCGTCTATCTTTGGTGATGTTAAAGGTATTATCGGAGGCCTGCATGATAGCCGGGAATATGACCAGCTTGCAGGAATGGAGTTAATAGGTGCAGGTCATTGCACGCAACATAAGGAAAGGATCTGTGAGATGTATCCTGATTCCTTTGAAGATATATTCGCAGGATATGTAACAGAGATTTAGAATAGAATATAGAAAATCAATTGATTTTTGGGATTAAAAAAAGAAATTATAGCAGCACTTGTGTGCTACTATTGAAATATCTGTTTTATTTTCTTCTGCTTGCAACAAAAGCAACTGCCAGCATGCCGATCAGTGTGAGTGCACTGAAGCCCGGAAGACCGTTTGATGTTTCTTCCTGTTGTTCTGTGCCTTCGTTTTCTTCCTGGAGCCCGGTATCATCAGAGGTTTCGGACTCGTCTTCAGAAGCTTCGACAATGCTGGTATCTTCCACTGCGCTTATAGCAAACGGAGAGAATCCGGGTGTTTTTGCTGTAAAGTAAACAAAGTCGGAATCTTCATCTGCTATTGCTGTTTCAAGCTGGTTCCACTCTGTGGTATACCTCATGAGCCTTACATTCGCAGAATCTATGTCATTCTCCTCAAGCCATGATTTTTCCACACTGAAGGAAACTTCCGGACCGGATATCGTACTGGAACTTGCCCAGCCGCCTTTACCAACCCAGATGTTCATGTTCCTGTATACCTTGCCGTTGGGCTTGGAATCCACAAGTGCTGACGTGTCATGCAGAACTTCAATTGTTACATCGATCATACCTGCATTGAGCTTGGGTGTGAAGGATACAATGCTGATCGGGTTTTCCTCGCCAGTGAATTCATATTCAGCAAGGACGTCCTTCTGCATGTATACCTTCTTCACAGCCTTATGGGCAATGTTCTCATACTCTTCACCACTGGCGCCGCCTCCGCCGCCACCGCCTCCGCCGCCGCCGGAGGAGGAAGATGTGTCAGAGCTTGTTGAAGGACCGACTACAGAGGAACTTGTTGTTACGGTTCCTCCAGGTATGGTGGATGTTACGGATAATGGCAGTGTGTTTGAAGATGAAGGGTCATCAGCAACCACTGTCCATGAACCCGAACTTGATGCACCTGGTGCAATTGTACCAAGTGATGCGGGATCTGTTCCGCTGCTGAGACTCCAGCCACTTGGGAGTGCCAGGTCGACTTTGACATTGGTAGCATCGGCAGCACCGGAGGATGCACTGTTGGATACCACATAACTTAGCACTACTTCCTGTCCTGCACTGACAGATGATATGTCAGTACTGGAAGATACACTAAGTACCGGCCTGTCTTTTACTGTGATTGCAGATGATGCTGTCTTTGCAGTACTACTGTCATCATCTCCTGAGGCTGACACAGTGAAGGGTGATGAGTGAGTTCCGGTTGAGGTAGCTGTAACAGTCCATGAAACGGCTTTTGTACCGTCACTTGTGAACTGTACCTGCTGGGTCGGACTTGGTATTGTGAACTGTCCCGAATTGTCGGTGAGTGTCACATCCACCGTAAGCGTACCGGATACACTTGCAGCGCTTACAGATGATGTTATGGTAATACTTTCGTCCTTCACAACATTTGTATCATAGCTGATACTTCCAATACTGAGGGAAGCCGCAGCAGAAGCAGTTGGGATGGTCCCAACTGCAATCAGTATAGCCATTAAAAATACGGCTAGTTTTTTCATTATCAATTACCTCCCATTGGGTCTTCGCCATCCATTGGTCCATCGTCCATGTATTGTCCCTGCATGAACTCTGACATATCACCCTGCATGAAGAAGTTTATCTTCAAGGTTTCTGTTCCTCCTGAATTCTTCTGAATATCCACAAAGGCTGTGAATTCAGCAAAGTCATAGTCGATACCTTCCATGTCTTCAGGCAGAATTTCAAGAGTACCTTCTCCATCCACAAGGGTCGTATTGACCATTGCAGAACTCATATCCCATGAAACTGGGCCATCTTCTACAGGTCCTTCCTCGAAGTATCCACCGAAAGTCATCTTCAGAGACTTAAGTTCCGCAGTTCCTTCTACAGGTGTTCCATCAAAGTCCTTTGCTGTGACAAAGACGGTTATGGTCTCGTTTGTTTGAACTTCTGATACTGAAGAGAAGGACTTGAGAATTGCCGTACCTGCGCTCTCATTGATCTTGAGGGTCGGGAAGGCAACCGGCCAGCTATCCATATTGCCGGTACCAATCTCCCAGGCCTGTCCCTCGGACATATTCACCAGAGGGAAGGAATCCTGGCCATCCATGAAATTCTCAGGGATTGAGTCGTTGAATCCCTGTTCTGTGGTGTACAGGTCATATATGGAATTCACATTCTCATAGTTCTGCCAGTCACGAAGTGTAGTAAGATCCGAGTCGTCATCGTATACAGCCTCAGTAGGCATGTTCACTCCGTTTGAGAGAGTGTCCATGAGAAGTATATGATAACGTTCATCGGATGTGATCTCACCGACACCCGGTTCGACATCGTTTTCATCAAACATCATACCTGCAGTTGCAACGTCAAATCCTACATCTTCATCACTGAATTTACCGGTGTAGAAGATTGGTTCGTCTGATATCCATTCAGGAATTGGGTAGACCTGCGTGACACTGCTGTTGAGCAGTATGAACCTGCCTCCCCAGTTTGAAACCGATGCAGCATAGTAGTTATCGAATTCGCTGATGGTCTCGCCGATGCGATAGTTGCTCACATCATTTGAATCACTTGCATTGACCACAAGTATGCTGTCCTTTGTTTCAGGGAAGTATTCAGGCAACTGGTCATACATTGTACCAGCTTCATCTTCGTAACCGAAGATGTAGTAGTCCTGGCCATTGAAGTTGGCCTGAGCCACGGATCCTGAATAGCTTGTCATGTCATTCATGACCGGTTCGACAGCTTCCACGCTAAGAATCATTATCGGACTTCTAAGGGTAAGCACAACATCAAACTCATTGATCTCACTGACATTGAAGTCCAGTCCTCCCATCCAGTATTGTTCTCCTAGAGTGAATTCCCTGACCTCAGGTCCTGAATCCCGGTTATAGCCCGGTACTGTCCACGGCCAGCCCTGATACGTCATGGATATATTTGCTGTTCCGGCACTTGAATTGCAGTCGTTTACAGTAAAGTTCCACATATCATCATAGAAGCTGGTGCTTTCATCATAGCTCAGGACTATTGTATCGCCTGTGTTGTTCACCATTGTTACATTGTAGTCCAGAGCAAGGCTTGCACTGCTTGAGTTGATGCTGGCACCGACTCCGATCTCGCCGGCTTCAAGTTTCTCTCCGTCTGCAGAATAGTTGAATGCACCTGTTGTACTGTTGTAGTACCATTCATTGAATGGCCAGTCCATATTGTACATGTCTGATTCTGGATTGAAATTATAGGCAGAGACACCTTTCTTGAACTCGATCTCGTCTCCGTATGCAAGAAGCATGTTGTTTCCTGGCATACCGTCACTGCTGTCATCATCATTGAGTTTGATGAGGTCTATCTCACCGGGGATTCCAAGTGCTCCTGAAACCATGAAGTTACGTACTTCAAAGCGTGTGAGCTCCCAGAAAGTCTCTTCATTGGCAACTGCATACTCGCCTTCTTCGATGGTCACATTGTAGTGTATCATCCAGGAGCCGGTTGGTATGTTTGCTTCTGAAGTATTGATCTCGATGAGTGCCAGTCCCGTGGAATCAGTTGTGGCGTTGACGTTCTCGAGGGTCTGCCTTGTTTTACTTTCATCTATGAGATAGTCAATTCTGACATCCTTGTCCGCAAGTGGGTCGCCTCCAGGTGTTGTCACCAGGAATGGAACCTTTATTGTTGATCCGTTCTGGAATGTTCCGATTTTCATGCCGTTCCAGCCTTCCTCATATGTGCTGAACTCCAGTGTATATGCGGAGGATTGGTACTTGTTACTGAGCAGGTATATCGGATCGCCACCGAACTCAACAGGCTCACCGGCACTTGCGTCTATGTATCCTGCGGTGAAGTTGTATGAATCACTGATAAGCACCGTGTCATACTTTCCTGCAGTAGTGGAGTCTGCCATAAGTATGAGGTAATTATCATCGAAGTATTCTCCATCTCCATCGAGGTCTATGTTCCTCCAGTCATCGTCCTGGAAATCACTTACAAGGAATTTACCTGATTTACTCATAGCCATGATCGTATCATTCAGCAGAATACCATTCTTGAGAGTGTTCTGACCCTCCAGTTTTATGGTTCCGTCTGACTTGATTTCACTGATGGCCCAGGTCCTTCCGGTATAATCCGTGAATTCGGATCCTTCGGACACATTGAAAACCTGTGTGCTTGTTGAATTGGACAGATTTCCAATTGCCCAGTGACTCTCATTTTCATATTCGATGTAGAGTGTGTCATAAACTGTATCGATTGCTACCATTGAGTAGTATGGGACAAAGCTGCTGTTATGTGAATCCTCGCCCATTATGTTATAATCGGTTGAAATGGGTGAGATCCGATCCTCATCAATGATACTACCTGCAATCTTTCCGGCAGTTATATTGCCCAGACTTTCCAGGTAACTCTGCTTTGTAAGTATGTCCGTTGTAGCACTGATGGATGTTGTGTTGGTGTGATACTGTGCGGCACTGACACTTATCCTCATGGGGTTTGTAACGGTGACACTCGCCAGCTCAAGTCTGAACCAGAAATCAGTGTAGACTTCATTTCCGTTTTCGTCTGTGGCTTTAAGTGTCATCATGTAAGCACCCTGGTCCCATCCGGTAGTATCAACGGACACATTGATCTCATTTGGATTCAAACCTTCTTCTGTGGTGGTGATACCTGCCATCTGACTCTTTGTCTTGTAGCTTGTTCTCCACATGCCTTCCTTCATCACTTCTTCCACAGTGACATTTGTGATATTGTGGCCGTTACTGCTCCACATCTTATCCTGTGATGCTTTAACTGTGAAGTTAACAAAATCGTTAACCGGGAAGTCATATTCTCCATCTGAATCGACCCATGAGACAAAGGCTGTGGTATACACCCATGCCCTTCCAATCTCTGTGGAATTGCCATCATCAGCTTCGAAAACAAATTCGAAGTTACCTCCTCTGGAAAGTCCCGGATATTCATAATATCCAGTTCCGTTGATAGTTCCGGCATCCATCTCGGTATCATTGTACATGGTTGAAGGAGTCATCATGTCCCAGTCACCCATTGCAATGATCTTTGTAAGGGTGACATTGACTTCCTTTGAATCGAAGTTGTTGTCAAAGGCGTTCAGGGAGAAATTAATAGGCTGATCTATACCTGCATCCCATGATGTGGAATATGGATAGAAAATAAAGTTACTTACCTCAAACCATCCGTTTCCGTAGTCGGTTACACCATCCTGGGTTGTCATCTTTATCCTGACGTTGTAGAATCCGGATTTGAGACTGTTTTCAGGTGAGATACTTAGTGTGGCATCACCACTGGAATCAGTTGTAACTGAACTCATAGAATCCTCCACAGCAATTGTTTCACCTGTCATTCCGTATCTTAGTTCTTCAACCTCGATGGATGCGGACGATACATCATTTCCACTGATGTCTTCTACATGTACTGAAAGCTCGATGGTGTCATCAGCTCCGAATACCTTAAAGGTACTGGAGTTCTCATCGAATGTCGGTTTTCCTTTTATCCTGTAGAGCTTCTCATCAAACCAGGCGTCCCCTGTTACAGTCGTCGGACTTCCGTCAACTGTTGCGTTGACCCAGAATCTGACATAGTGGAAACCAAGGTTTGAGTCCGTGACATTGAAGCTGAGAACCTTCTGGCCTTCTATGGTTGTCAGTGCGGGATCTTCCATGTACTCGGTAACTACTTCAGAAGCACTTTCACTCCAGACCTCTACAAGTCCTGCTTCGTGTATATTTTCAGCAGGTATCTCCAGACCTGTTGAAGGATCGAATGCAGTGATCATTATCCTTGCAGTGGCATCAGGAGCTACTGTGGGGCTGAACCATCCCATCTTGTTTACAGGCTCTCCGTGCACGAAAATATCCTGTACTGTGATACTTCTTCTTGCGGTGTTCCAGCCTGAGAGGTTCGCTCTGACCTCTACATCGTAGACGCCGTTCTGTTCAGGAGCTGTGAAGTTGATTACGGCAAATGTCTCTCCGATAGTTTGCTCAACCTCATCCTGTATGTCTGCAGGAACTTCTATGTAGTCATAGAAAGTCGTAGCATTCATAACGGACATGAAGGAAGTATTTACATTTCCGTCTCTGTCGGTAATACTGAGGCTGTAGTTCGCAGTGTCGAGTCCTGTCATTGATTCAAAATCAATGTTCTCTCCGCTGGCAAGATTGCTTCCGGCAATTACCAGGAATCCTTCCTCTCCCGGTGCGAAACCGTCACTCTCGCCGTCATTCTTGGAGACTGCCTTTATGAAGATGTCATAAGCCTTGATGTTGTAGCTTGTGTAAGCTTTCTGTGTCTGACTTGAAGTGCTTGCTTCATATTTTACGTAATAGGTGTCTATTTCCTCATCATCAGGAATTGTATAGCTTGTGGTATAGGCACCGATATCACCGTCGTATGTGAGTGTGAGTTCGTTAAGATAAGAATCATTGTTCTTGCTTGTGATACTGGCAGTGACGGTTGCATCTGTCAATGGTGCACCGGAACTTAAATTGTTAAGGTATACTGCAGGTATCATAACTTCGCCACGGGCAAAGGTGTGTTTGGGTGTGTTCTCTGTGGAAAGCATATCTCCAAACATGCTCATGGTGTTTACAACAAATGATATGTGTCCGATGTCATCTGCAACCAGGTGATATGTACCTGCTGTGCTTTCTATGGTCATCGTTGTTGTATTGAGTCCATGTGAGTTTGTCAGCAACTCTGTGGAGGATATAAGAGTACCATCATCTTTGAACTGCTCAAACATGATCTCATCCTGGACCGGGTATCCACTGGAGTTCAATGCCAGTATGCTGACATTTACCGATTCTCCACCTGTGAAACTCGGGGTCACGATCTTTGCCAGTGTAATGGCATTCTCATTGTTGATGCTGATGAATCTGTAGCTTACTCCACTGAGTTTTACCTTGGAACCCTCTACAAGATTACCTATTACACTCATGCCTGAATCGTCTGAACTGAGATTCATATCAGGATCATCATCAACGTATGATACGTCCGAACCTGATACAAGGAAGCTGTATGTGGTATCGCCGAGCGTTATATTGCCCCCGGTCTTACCATCACTGAGGGGTCCGGTGATCCCGTGACTTTCTGAAAGTTCGATAGTCAGGACTTCACCCTCTGTGAACATCACTTCAATCGTCTGGGGATCGTTCGCTCCGACAACGTTCATGTAAAGGTATGGTGAAATCACACCGCTCTCAATGTCCACGGCAACTACAGTATATCTGTCTGCCACATCAGGAGCACTCATAGTTGTGGAGAATACTCCTTCAGAAGCTGTAACTGTTTTATTGGAGCTCTGATTTGCGGGGCCGGTAAATTCGTCTCCTTCGGGCCATATGATTATCTTTACTTCTCCCGAACTGTTACCGTCCTGTACCTCTCCGGTTATGTCGATCTCATCTCCCGGACCGTATGTTTTTCCATCTATACTGAATTTTTGAATTGATGTTGCCGAACCAACCGGGTTGATTAGCAACAATAGCACAATTGTTATACATATCAGAAAACTGATTCTGATATGCCTGTTTATTTTTTTCTTGTCTGAATTCATTCCTTTCACATCCAACCCATGGATAAACGAATTAGATATTCTTAGATAGTATCTCAAATATTATATATAAATTATACTTATAGAATCAACAATTGCACATTTAATTTTAAATGTATGTTAATTTTGTTAATCTATTCTGCAAAAATCTTAATACTGATTTTATTTTCAGTGCAACTATCCGGCCATACAAATTTCAGTATTATAATAAAAAATGATGAAGAATACTCGTAATCTTTTTATTTCATCAGGACAGAAGTTTTTACGGGGTAAAGGTATGGTACATGAAACTAACAGAAATTCCGGCACCTTTGCACATATAGTACAATCTCTTCCAGACTATTCAGAAATAATTATCTTGATACTGGTGTTGGCTTTACTATGGATGTCCTCTGATGAGATTGCACATTTTGTGGATATCGTACGTGATGCATTTATATACCGCGGTGGGCCGTGAGCCTGGCTGCAATCATACATGACTAATTCTTAGTACAGCTTATATCTGAATACGTATTATACTATTATTTGTGGTGGTTTTATATGGTGGAAAGAATGGCTATTGTAAACAGTATTGGAGTAGTTTCCCTGGGAAAGGTAGTCGGATTGATCTACGCTCTTTTCGGTTTGATAATTGGAGCATTCGTGACACTTTTCTCCCTTCTGGGCGCGGTGGCTGCTCAGGGATTGGGATTTTCAGGTGCCATGAGTATTTTCTTTGGCATCGGATCGATAATCTTAGTTCCGATATTCTACGGAATAATGGGTTTTGTTATCGGTGTTCTAGTGGCATGGTTCTATAACCTTATAGCAGGATGGATCGGTGGAATCGAAGTAGAAGTAAAAGTTGAATGAATTAGTGGTAAAAAAGGAGATAAGTGGTTTACACTTTCTCCCGTATTGTTTCTTTTTTATTCGAAAAAGGAGCCCATGGAAGTACGCACATGGGGCATTCGGGTCCGTAGCCAGCAGCAGCATAACCTGTCATGCCACCGGCAACATTGTATACTCGATCGAATCCTTTCTGCTTGAGTATACTGCACCCCATGCTCGATCTTTTACCTGATCCGCAGATGAGTGCGATCTCGGCTTTCTTGTTAAATTCTGTGTAGCGGTCGCGTAGTTCATGGACAGGGATGTTGATCGAATTGCGGATATGGAAGTCCTCGTATTCCGAAGCAGAGCGTACATCCACAACTACCAGGCTGTTGCCTGTACTTATTTTTTTGTGTAATTCTACTGCCGAGAGCTGCGGAACATGGTCGGTTTCAAGCCCGGCGGTCACCCAGTCGTACAAACCTCCTTCAAGATATCCCTCTATCCTGTCAAGTCCCACTCTGTAGAGCTGGGTACATGCCTCAAGTGCCTGCTCATAGCTGTCAGAAACCAGCATTATGTTCTTGAAATGCGGGATCAGCCACCCGGCATATGTAGCAAAATTGCTGTTCAGGTCGATATGGTATGAATCTGTTATGTGCTGGCCTCCGAAGGATTCAAAACTTCGTATATCCAGTACGGCAGAATCTTCCTTCTTTGAGGTTTCTGTGAATTCCTCAGTATTTAGTGCTTTTATGGGCGCGAATCCTTTGATCAGCACCGGTCCTTCTTTGTTCGTACCGGTACATCTGCTGAAATGGTCCGGTGCATCAGGCATGCTGGTTGTCAGGGAGTCAATGAAATCATTGAGCTCTTTGATGTTCAGTGCATAGTTGTAAGCCTTTTCATAGCCTATGGTACTTGTCCGTTTAGATGCCATCGCCCTTCCGCACAGGGACCCTGCTCCGTGTGCAGGGTAAACTTCACAAAAATCGGGCAGTGTGAGGAGTTTATCATGAATACTGTGGTACAGCTTTGTGGCAAGTTCTTCAGCTCTTCCCGGGAAGAGGTCCGGTCTGCCTACGTCTCCTACGAATAATGTGTCTCCACAGAATAACGCAACAGGTTGCTCTCCTCTTGCGGTATCAGTAACAGTGTATGATATATGTTCCGGGGTATGGCCTGGTGTTTCCAGGACATTGATCTCCATATCTTCCAGCATGAGGGAATCGCCTTCAGAAAGTGCAATGTGCTCGAAATCACATTCGGCACTCTTCGGAGCATATATGTCTGCTCCTGTTCTGCTGGCAAGTTCCATGTGGCCTGATATAAAATCCGCATGCAGGTGAGTTTCCAGTATATGGGTGATCTTGACTCCAAGTTCTCTTGCCTGCTGCACGTATATGTCTGTATCTCTTCGAGGGTCTATAACTGCGCATGTTTTATTTCCGCTCAGGATGTATGAGCTGTGTGCTATACCTTCGGTGAAGTACTGCTTTATGATCATTCTTGTTTTCCCTTTCCAAGTAATCTGTAGTACTATATGTGATCTTACAAATAAATTATCAACCGAACATTGACTGCTAAACTCCTGCGAAAATTATTTCAGGTCTATGATTCAAATTAAGAACAGGAAGTGAGGTTTAATGGTGGACATTGATCTGTTATCCGGATTCAGTTATGCAGTACTTTCTTTCTTTGAGACTTTTCTGACAATTATAGGTCTGGGTCTGGTGATCTATGGAGGTATTCTTGCGGCAGGGGAGGTTTTTCTCCATGAGATCGGAAAAAAGTCCTTCACTTATTCTCATATAAGGCGCCAGTTTACTGATAAGATCCTGTTCGGCCTTGAGTTCCTGATTGCTGCAGACATTATACTTACTGTCCGCAGACCCACTCTGGATGATGTTCTTCTGCTGGGTGTCATAGTTGTTGTCAGGACCATTCTCGGATACTTCCTTACAAAAGAAGTTGAAGAATATAAATTTGAAGAGTAAGCTCTCGAAGATTCTTGTGAACTTTGGTCTATATGCAAATTTAAGCTTCATATTTGGTCAAAATTCAAAAAGACTATATACTACTTTGTGTAATTCTTATCCCATGCAGGAAATCACAGGGCTGGAACTCTCTCCCAAGAAGGTGGAATATCTCAAATTTCTCTTTAAAAAAGGAGAACTTGTACGAACTACTGACATATCCACTCAACTGGGAGTTGATCCTTCCACATCTACAAAAACAATCGGTGACCTGGCTGAATCCGGGTACGTGGAGCACATCCCCTACCGTGGGGTGAGATTGACCGAAATAGGGCAGCAGTATGCGGAATTTATGGTAAACAGGCACAACATACTGAGTCTGATGCTGAGTCATTATGGTCTGTCATCTGAAGAAGCATGCGAGGAAGCATCACGCTTCGAGGCATTTGTATCCAAATCCGCAGTTGACAATATATGTAAATCCATGGGTCATCCGACTGTGGGTGTTTGCGGTAAGATCAAACATATTTCGTGTGGTATTCTCTGATATTTTTTGTCCAAAATATTTGGATACTATGCAAACAATTTGGTATATATTCAAACAATGAGGTATTTTATGAAATATAGAATGTTGAAACTCGCGTTACTAGCACTCGTATTGCTAGTACTGGCAAGCGGATGTGTTGATGATCAGGAGGTCTCCGCCACATCGTCGGATAAGCCTGTTGTGGTAGTGAGTATTCTTCCTGAGGCCGAATTCGTGGAGCAGGTTGCAGGGGACCAGGTGGATGTGATGGTAATGGTTCCTCCGGGAGCGGACCCGCATTCATATGAAGTGACTCCGGGACAGCTCCGTGAGTTAAGTGATGCTGACATGTATGTGAAGGTCGGATCAGGCCTTTCCTTTGAAAATGTATGGATGGACAGGCTGATCGAAGTAAATCCTGACATGCTGGTGGTTGATGCCTCTGAAGGTATCCAGCTAAGGGCCATGGAGGCACACGCCCATGAAGAAGAACATGAGGGTGAAGAGGAGCACGACGAGGCAGAGGAAGAACATGAAGAAGAGGCAGGATCAAAGGATCCGCATGTGTGGACATCTCCTCAGGAAGCACAGATAATGGTTGAGAACATCTATGAGGGTCTGGTGGAAATTGATCCAGATAATACTGAACTATACACTCTGAACAGGGATGCCTACATCGGGGAACTTCAGGCAGCCGATGAGCAGATAAAGGAAACACTTGCTGGCAAGGAAGGCAGCACCTTTATGGTATATCATCCTTCATGGGGCTATTTTGCCGATGACTACGGACTTGAACAGGAAGCTGTTGAGATCGAAGGCAAAGAACCAAGTGTGCAGGATATGCAGCGTCTGATCGATACGGCCAGGGAAAAGAATATCACTGTGATATTCGTGCAGTCTGGCTTCAGTACCACAAACGCACAGACCATAGCCGGTGAGATCGACGGCGAAGTTGTGGAGGTCGATCCGCTGGCAAAGGATTATATAGATAATCTTGCAAAAGTTACCGAAGCATTTGAAAAAGGGCTGGCATAATATGACTGAAGTGATCGATCTCAAGGATATCTGGGTAAGTTATGATGACGTTTCCGTACTGGAAGCAGTAGACCTCACCGTAGAGGACAAGGATTTCCTTGCAATAATAGGTCCGAACGGGGGAGGCAAAAGCACCCTTCTGAAAGTTATTCTGGGATTGATCAAACCTGACAGGGGCTCTGTGAAACTACTGGGTGGTAACCCGAAAAAGACCAGGAAGTATGTGGGTTATGTACCTCAGTATATTTCTTCCAACCTTGAATTCCCCATAAACGTATGGGAGGTTGTCCTGATGGGTCGCCTGAGTCATAAGGGACCTTTCAGGTCATTTAATGAAGAGGACAAAAAGGCAGCTGAAGAAGCTCTGAACACCGTGGGAATGCTTGAATTCAGGGACCGGCAGATCGGTGAGCTTTCAGGTGGTCAGAAGCAGAGGGTATTTATTGCCAGATCACTGGTGACGCGTCCCAGGCTGCTCATACTGGATGAACCTTCTACAGGAATCGATTCCAGGAGGCAGAAAGAGTTCTATGAACTTCTCAACAGGCTCAAGTCAGAGATCGCCATCCTCATGGTAACTCACGATATAAGTGCACTGTCCGTATATGTTGATAAGATCGCGTGCCTGAACAAGCAGTTGCATTATCACAACTCCAAGGAAGTAAGTCCCGAGGACCTCGAAGCCACATATCAGTGTCCGGTGGAGTTAATAGCACATGGTGTGCCACACAGAGTCCTGAAACTACACTGAGTGGTGCCAAAAATGCTGGAAATTCTTCAATACGGTTTTATGCAGAATGCAATCACTGCTGCCATTCTTGCCAGTATTGCGTGTGGCATCATCGGTGTGTACGTTGTTGTCAAAAAGATTGTCTTTATAAGTGGTGGTATCTCACATGCATCCTTCGGAGGTATCGGGGTAGGCTACTACCTTGGTATAAATCCGCTGTACGGACTCATCCCCTTCAGCCTGCTTTCGGCTGTTGTAATGGGTCTTGTCAGCAAGAGGGCTAAGGTTGCGGAAGATACTCTTATAGGTATTCTCTGGTCTCTGGGTATGGCCATAGGTATAGTATTCATATACCTGACACCGGGCTATGCTCCTGATCTGCTGTCCTATCTTTTCGGGAACATACTTACGGTGCCACGCTCGGATATCTATCTGATGCTTGCGCTGGATGTGGTGATAATCGTTCTGGTCTATGCTTTCTACAAGGAGTTCATGGCCCTCTGCTTTGATGAGGAATTCGCAAAGGTTGCGGGTATCAATATAGAAAGGCTTTACCTTTTATTGCTCTGTCTTATCGCACTTACGATCGTACTGCTCATAAAGGTCGTGGGAATAATTTTGATCATCGCACTGCTCACAATGCCGGCAACACTAAGTCGCCATTATACCAATGATATCAGGAAGATGATGTACCTTGCCATGTTCTTCGGTGCGTTGTTCAGTGTTGCGGGCCTGTTCTTATCGTATATATTTGACATACCTTCGGGTGCGACGATTATTCTTGTTATGTCAACGGTATATATCCTGCACTTCATCTATGACGGCTTAAAGCCAAAAATTGCGGGCTGAATTGTCTATTCATTCATCAGCTCTTTAATCTTTTCAAGGACCAGTATCGCGTCTTCTCTTTTGACATCTGTTTCATGGTCCCTGCAATAGGTAAGAAGTTCAGAGGCTTTTTCTTCGGACAGTATTCCTGTATTTACAGCTTCCTTTGTTATTCCGAAATAGCTCCTTTCTCCGTAATGCGTCTTCTTGGCAAGGTCTGTGAGCAGTCTGCAACTGTTTTCATTAATGATTCCTTCCCTGGAAGCTGCCAGAAAAGTTTCCCTGATGTTCACCATGGGTGCTGAGACCGGCTCAAATGTATCGGGATTCGTTGCCACAGCAACCTCGTCATCATCCTCGATGACTCCGTCCCGGTACCACTCGTATATCTTCCCGACCCCAATCATTCCGTGCACGTCAAGCTCGGAAGCTCGCAGGGCACCCATACTGCAACCGCCTACTACGGTAACGCCGGCTTCGATCGCTTTGACTATTTCCTTATGTTTGACAGCCGCACGGCTGAAGAACACTCCGTCAATTATACCTATCAGTTTGTAGCCATCCTTTACTGCCTTTTCAACATTTCCTCTGTAAACAGGTGGGAGTAAGGTAACTCCGTCAAGCATTTCCTCTGCATCGCTGTGGCTGATGCTTGTACCGGTAAATATTACAGGTTTGGGATGGTCTTTGCTCATTTGTGTACTCTGTGTCTCCAGGGACGCTCTTCACGTGACATTTTCTTCTTCTTTCCTGCTTTGGCTCTTTTTCCAAGACGTTCCCTGTCCAGGGTGTACATCTCAAATCCCGGGACGATGACTCTTACCACGGGAACAGGTATGCTTTCTCTCGAGAGGTTCACCACGATTACGCTGTCCACGATTTTCCCGAGTTGCTCAAGCACCGTGTCGATGTTCTCGGCGGGACTGTTCTTTGAAAGGTCCCTGATATCTGCCATTGATACCTTTTTGCCTTCCTCATACCAGTACCTGTTCATACGCTTTATCCTGTCGTAGCCGATCTCCCTGACGAATTTCTCACGTTCGGTATCCTCACGGGCTCCGTGTATCTGCACAACTCTTGACTGTGCGGCTTCTGTGAGTGCTCTCTTGATTGCAATTTCAGGTTTGAGGTGTGATCCGGCGCCCATTACAAGCAATGCAGGGTCCTTCAATCTAATATCGTCCGTGGCAGCTACTATTGTGGGTATGTCCGTATCGTGTGGAAGTAACCAGAGCTTGACCTCCACATCATTAGTGGTGAACCTTTGCAGAATTTCGTAATTCTCCCCGTCTTCTTCAGTCAGGATTATCTCTTTCTCGGGGTATCTGTTGAACTCTGCAGTACTCAGTGCATCCCTTTCTATCACCTCGAGCAGCCCGTGCAGTATTGCTTCTTCAAGCACGTTCCCTGCTGCAAGGCCATTGGTGTTGGTCCTGAAGAGCTGTACTGTCTGTCCGGGAGCTTCATACGGATGGTAGACCGCATTTGCCGGAACTGCAACCTCATTTTTCTTGAGAAGGTCCCATCCGAGGATCCACTCAATAAGGTTTTCTGATGAGTATGCTTCAGATATCAGAAGAGATTCCGGGCGCAATGCAGGTCCATACTCACTGATCTCGTCATAGGTGGTAATGGTGTGAGGAGCAGCTATGTCCTCTTCTACATCCTTGTTCAGGCCTTTTCTCTCTGCGAGGCACCTCTCGTAGCTCTCCATCATTGCCGATATTCTTGCCTGGCTCTCTGTAGTGCCTTTTCCGGAGTATACGGAAATAGCTCCTTCTGCGGCACTTGGTCTTATTGTTGAGAAGACGGGTATTCCCAGCCGATCAAGGTCGGTGATGCCGGCTACCCTGGTGACCCCTATTCCCTTGAGGCCTTCTTTTGCCTTATCAAGGGTTTTATCCTGATCGAAAACACGTTGAGTGCCTTCAATGTATGAAAGTGATCTGTCTGGTATAATCTCTGGCATGTTTAGGCAAAGTCTCCTGCATGTATTATATTTCTTGCGACATCTTCGGTTCTGTCATGTGTTCAGCATTATAGCAAAAGTTTATATATTTTGACTCCTTATTATAGAGTTTACCGGATAAATTGCTATAAATATTCTAAGAATGTTATACAAGTTTCCGGTAAACTGAAACATGTGAGAGACAGGAGGATATTATGAGAGAAAACAAGTATAAAATAAGGTCCAGTACCTGCGACAATCTGAGGAAGGATTTCCACACTGTAGTTGATGGGATCTCAAGAGATAAACTCAGTGCAGAAGAAAAAGATCTATACCGCTTCATGGTAGGCGGTATGCAGGCAAAATAAGCCTGCAAAACTATTTTTATTTTCCTGACATAGGACACTTCCATGTATGATGTTCATTCCGTCAGGGAAGATTTTCCTGTTCTAAAAGATGTAATCTATCTGGACAATGCAGCCACCACCCAGACACCGGTGCCGGCTGTAAAAGCCATGGAAGAGTATTTTCTAAGCTATGCAGGCAACCACGGAAGAGGAGCACACAGGCTTGCACGTGAAACAACAAATCATTATGAGGATGCAAGGGAAACTGTTGCAAGATTCCTGGGAACAGATGCCAAAAAAACAGTTTTTACACGCAACGCTACGGAGAGTATCAATATCGTATCCAGGGGTTTTCCCTGGGAAAGTGACGATCATGTCATCGTAACCCTGGTTGAACATCATTCCAACCTGCTTCCGTGGATGCGCCTGAAAAACGAAGGTGTTGACCTCACTATTGTCAGGCCGGATGCCACCGGTATCGTAGATCCCGGAGAGATTATGTCCGCCGTTACAGACAGGACCCGTCTGATCGCAATGAATCACATATCCAATGTATTCGGCTCCACTCAGGATGTGGATACTGTGATCAGGCTGGCACACAAAGAGGATGTAAAGGTCCTTGTTGATGGTTCACAGTCGGCAGGCCATATGCCTCTCAACATTGCTTCAATGGATCCGGACTTCTTTGCTACCCCCGGCCATAAGGGCCTGCTGGGTCCACAGGGTACGGGCGTATTGTACATGAAAGAGCCCGACATGATAGAGCCGGTCTTTGTGGGAGGCGGGATGGTTCGCTCTGTCACGGATTCGGGCTATGAGACAGAGCCAAGTCCGGCAAAGTTCGAGGCCGGAACTCCCAACATGCCCGGAGTTATCGGGCTCGGTAGGGCGGTTGAGTATGTTGAGGAAATCGGGGTCAGTGATATTGAGAAACATGAGACCTCGCTGGCAAGAGTTGCTGCATCCGGACTCTCGGGGATAGAGGGTGTTGAGGTATATGGCCCGGAGAACAGGTCTTCTGTGGTATCCTTTAATGTAGGGGGAATGAATGCACATGATGTTGCCATGATACTCGACCAGACAAAAGCTATCTGCGTACGTAGTGGCTATCACTGTGCGATACCCGGAATCAATTTCCTTGACGTTGACGGAACCGTAAGAGCTTCTTTTGCACTGTATAACACAGAGGAAGAAGTCGAGCTTCTTGTTGATACTGTCTCAAGTATTGCTTCCATGATGGCTTAGAATCCTGGGTTGAAAGCAAAAAGTTATTATGCGCAGTTATTTATATATTAGTGAATCTGAATTATTTGCAGCCTGGAAATCTATTTCATTAAAAAAAGGGATCTTACGTGAGCAAAGATATGCTACTCTGGGATGAGACTTTGTTTAAGAACGGTGAAGTGCTCGAGCTTGACCACGTTCCCGAATATTTTGCACACAGGGATTCCCAGATGCAGGCGCTCAAATTCAGCCTGAAGCCTGCAATGAGGGGCATGAGGCCTGTTAACTGTCTTGTGAAAGGTCCGCCTGGCACCGGTAAGACCACGGCTGTCCTGAAGGTTTTCAGTGAAATGAAGGAACATACTGACAGGGTTTCTTTTGTCAAGGTCAACTGTCAGATGGATTCCACACGCTTTGCAGTGGTATCCCGCATATATGAAAAACTTGTCAATATCAAGCCGCCAACATCTGGTGTTGCTTTTAGGAAACTCTTCGACAAGGTCATAAAACAGCTTGTTGATTCCAACAAGATCCTTGTGGTGGCACTTGATGATATCAACTATCTTTTTCATGAAGGACATGCGGATGAGATCATGTACTCTTTGTTGCGTGCCCACGAGCAGTATCCGGGAGTGAAGATAGCTGTTATCGCGATCATCAGTGACGTGGGAGTTTCCCACCACTTCGATCCGAGAGTTGGATCTGTCTTCCTGCCCGAGGAGATCGAATTTCCAAGGTATGATGCAGAGGAGATACGTGATATAATCTCCAACAGGGTCCAGCATGCGTTCTATCAGGATGTCGTACCCGATGAGGTCTGTGATAAAGTGGTAGAGTATGTTGACTATACCGGTGATCTCAGGGTCGGTATCGACCTGCTGAGACGCTCCGGCCTGAACGCAGAACGCAGGGCGAGCAGGACGATTTCCATGGAGGATGTGGAAAAGGCCTATGATGCTTCACGGCTTCTCTACTTATGTCGCAGTATACGTTCCCTGACTGAAAACGAAAGAACTCTTCTGAAACTTGTGGCAGAACAAGAAAAAGACGTGCAGGCCGGTGATCTGTACAAGTCATTCCATGAGATCACAGGACTTGGATACACCCGCTTCTATGAGATAATTGAAAAGATGAACGCTACCCAGATGTTGGATGTGGATTTTTCCGGAAAAGGTATGCGTGGAAGGACCCGGGTAATCAAAGCAAAACACAACCCTCAGGATATTCTGAAATGTCTTGAGTACTGATATTTTGACGTCTGATTTTAAATCACTCCGACAACGAGCATTTTGTAAAATCTGACTGTCTTAAATTGCAAGTGGATTTTATGCTGTTGAATACAATCAGCTATAGCTTGCAGAACTTATATTGAAAAGAGACTGAACAATTATGTTCGGTTTAAAAAAAGTAGTTAAGCGCAGATCAAACTGCGCTTCCTGAAATATTATTTTCTTTCCCGATGGGTTTACATCATGTCCATGCCTGGCATTCCGCCTGGTGGCATGCCTGGAACCATGTCTTCTGCTGAAGGTCCTGCTGGTCCCTGCTTGGATGCGATGATGTCATCGATCCTTAGGATCATGACTGCGGATTCTGCTGCAGCGTTGACTGCCTGGGTCTTTACCCTGAGTGGTTCAACAACGCCTGCTTCCCACATGTCGATTACCTCACCGGTATAGACATTGAGACCTGCTGTCTTCTGTCCCTTTTCGTGGTGTGCACGTAGTTCCATGAGCATGTCGATCGGGTCAAGACCTGCATTTTCTGCGAGGGTTCTTGGTACGATCTCAAGGGCTTCCGCGAATCCCTTCACAGCAAGCTGCTCTCTTCCGCTGAGGGTTGAAGCGTATTCCTGGAGTCTGAGTGCGACCTCTACTTCAGGTGATCCGCCACCGGCTACGAGCTTCTCATCTTCGATTGCAACGCCGACCACTCTGAGTGCGTCGTTGAGTGCTCTCTCGATGTTGTCGATAACGTGCTCTGTGCCGCCGCGCAGGAGAATGGATACTGCCTTTGGATTCTCGCATCCTGTGACAAAGGTCATCTCGTCGCCGCCGATCTTCTTCTCTTCGACAAGTTCTGCCTTTCCAAGGTCCTCTGCGGTGATCTCGTCAACGTTTGTCACAAGTTTTGCGCTGGTTGCCCTTGCGAGTTTCTGCATGTCGCTCTTCTTGACACGTCTGACAGCAAAGATACCTGCCTTTGCGAGGTAGTGCTGTGCCATGTCGTCAATACCCTTCTGGCAGAATACGACATTTGCACCGCTTGCTACAACCTTGTCAACAAGCTTCTTGATCATCTGCTCTTCCTGGTCAAGGAAGGACTGGAGCTGCTCAGGTGATGTGATGGAGATCTCTGCATCCACTTCTGTGTCCTTGAGCTCGATCGCGGTGTTTACGAGCAGGATCTTTGCATCGTTGACCTTCTTTGGCATGTTTGTGTGTACACGCTCTTTATCGATGATCATACCCTCGATGAGCTTTGATTCTTCAATGCGTGCACCGACCTTCTTCTCTACCTTGATGTTGTCCATGTCGACATTGTTGTCCTCATCGGCAACGCTTATGATGGCTGAAACTGCGATGTCTGAAAGTACATCCTTGTTTGCCTCTGCGCCCTTGCCTGTCATTGCGGTTCCGGAGATGTTGGTAAGGATATCCCTGTTCTCTCTGGTTACTGACTTTGCGAGTGTCTGGATGATCTCTCCAGCCTTCTCTGAAGCCATCCTGTATCCGGAAGCTATGATTGTTGGGTGTATGTCCTGGTCGATAAGCTCTTCTGCTTTCTTAAGAAGTTCACCGGCAATAACTGCAGCTGAGGTTGTACCGTCTCCTACCTCATCGTCCTGGGTCTTTGCGACCTCTACGATCATCTTTGCTGCAGGGTGCTCGATGTCCATCTCTCTGAGAATGGTTGCACCGTCGTTGGTAATGACAACATCTCCGAGGCTGTCCACAAGCATCTTGTCCATACCTTTTGGACCAAGTGTTGTTCTTACAGCTTCAGCGACTGCTTTTGCAGCCATGATGTTGTTACTCTGTGCTTCTCTGCCTCTTGTTCTCTGGCTTCCTTCTCTTAATATGAAAATTGGCTGTCCAGCCATCTGTCCTGCCATTTGTTTCTATCCTCCTAGTAATGGAAATTATAGAATAACTATTAATTCCGGTCGTTTTCTAATGAATGTAGTTCTATATAAGCGTATCGGCTCGCAAAGTCATTGCTAAAAAATGGATGTACGTGTCTGAAACGATAGCGAATCCACTCGGGATTTTATGCAGATCAAAAAAGATAAGATAAAAAGAGAGTGAGATAAACTCACTTTACAATTGATTTCGGAGACCTGTGAAGGAATCTTCTCTTGGCTCCGGATGAGCTGTATCTCTGTGCAGGACCAGGATGTGCTTTTGCTTCCCTGGATTTTGGTACCTTGATTGTTCTGCCTTTACGTCCTTTCACTTTTGCCCATTCAATGCTGCCAGTTTTACCCATTATCAGTCCTCTGTATGATCCTAATATTCGATAATAATAACTAATTAAATTTTCGAGTTTACCTCTACACGTAATGCTTCCTATTAAATCTTGCGGAAATCCTCTCTTCTGAAAAATGAAAGCGTACCAAAATTGCTTTTAAGGCCAAGTCTCTATGCAGGTATACAAAAGGAGCTGGTCACTTTTAAAGTAGCAATAGATGAAGAACTTTCACTTGCAAAAGATGAACTAGAGGGACTGCTTGCATACCCTGATGAGAAGCTCGTGGATATCATCAGAGAAGTGGGATTTCAGTGTGATTTGTGTGCACGTTGCTGTACTCAGGAGTTCAATGATCATGTCTTCTTGCTGGAAGAAGACGTTGAGACCATCCGGCATATCGATCCTGAAAAGGTCGAACCTGCACCATATTATGAACTATGTGACCAGCACGGCAACTTCTATGTATCGGGTTATGCTCTCAAGACAAAAGAGGATGGTTCCTGCGTTTTCCTGGAAAACAAACGCTGCACCATATATGAAAAACGTCCTTTTATCTGCAGATTATATCCCTATATGCTTCACCTGGAAGCGGATGAGGAAGGGAATGTGGAATGGAGGCAGATAAGCGGACTCAACCTCCATGGCTGTTATCATACCGCTATCGATGATGAGCAGTGCAGTGAAATAGCCGCTGATATAAAAAGATATGAGCGTTTATTCCTTGAACAGAAGATAACATTCTTTGAAAAGGCAAAACAGCATTTCAAGGATAAGAAACTCCGTCATGTGCAGGGAGTATATGACAGGGAAATGAGAAAGTACAAAAAAGGTGGAGAAATAACAGTATTTGTATATTACAGAGGCACTTTTATAGAGCACAGCCTTAAACTGAAGTAATCAAGTATTAACTGGCAGGACCTTTTGCGGAGTAAATATGGCGGGAAACCACAAGCTTTCGATTATATGCCTGGTAGCATTTTTTGCAATGTCTGCAGGTGCTCTTCTGGGACCTGTCCTTCCTTTCATGGTGGAACCGCTTGATACCACACGTGCATCTGTGGGACTTGTCCTTGGTATGTATACCTTTTCCACTGCCCTTTTCATGCTCTTTGTCAGTGTGATCACCGACAGTGTGGGAAGAAAAAAGATACTTGTGCCCTGTCTTCTGATCAACGGCGTTGCTGGTCTTGCCTGCTATTTCGCAACCGATTTTGAGACACTTCTGATCCTTAGATTCGTACAGGGAATAGGTATTGCGGGAATGCTGCCCATTGCAATGACCATGATCGGGGAATTGTATGAAGGTCTTGACAGGGTCAATGCTATGGGTAAGATGAGTATGACTACCGGTATCGGTGCCGTATCTGCTCCTCTTATTGGCGGTACACTTGCCGTTTACGGATGGAATGTCCCTTTTCTTTTCTATGGACTGACAGTACCCCTTGCAGTAATAGTTGCATTCGCTCTCCCGGAAACAAATCCGCCAGGTAAAAGGATGGAGAAAAAGCTTTCTGATATGCTGGGGGTTTTCAGAAACTTGAATATCCTGTACACCATATTCCTAAGTTTTTCAATATTCTTCCTTCTGTACACGATCGTTATCTATGTACCTTTCATCCTGAAAGATAACTTCGGATTCAATGCAGCAGAAGCAGGACTTGCACTGGGTATCGAAGGGATAGCAATGGCATCCGTCTCATCTCAGGCAAGAAAACTTTCAGCAAAGTACGGGAAACAAAAGGTGATCAGAACTGGTTTTGCGATAACTGGAATTGCAATAGGCGGACTCATATTTGCGCATACACTCCCACAGACCCTTCTGATGATTCTTTTGTTCGGTCTGGGTTTTGGGATGGTGCAGCCTCCCCTCAACACACTTGCAACACAGATCGCTCCCAGGGGCATGATGGGGAGTATTGTCTCAATTTTCAATATAATGAAATATGGAGGACAAACAGCGGCCCCTCTGATACTTGCTGTAGTACTACTGAACTTTGGTATGGAAGCGGTCTTCGTCACTTCCTGCATATTTGCATTTACAGTCGCAGCTTCAATTTACATTGCCAGGGATATCTATGCTGACATTGCAGAAGCCTGACCAATTAATCTACAGTAAATTTCCAGGAGATCACTTGTTCTCAAAATAAAAAATGTGTTGGCTTAATTTCATTTAAGAAATACCTATATAGTCTGCAATAGGAATATAATTATTGACAGTACAGATTTACAATCTGTTTTGTCCCGATATCTATGAATTTCCCGCAGGGGTAAGATCGGTGAGGGGATATATTTGAAAACGCCGCTGTTTGAGTTATTGGGTATATCAGAAGAGAAGAAGGATCTGCTCTTACTGTTGTATGAAGGTTCAAAGGAAAAAGAGTCCATACTCCTTTCCATGGGTATCAGTCGTCAGGCACTTGTTCCTCATATAAGGTCACTGGAAGAGAACGGCCTCATCACGGATCAGGATGGTGTCTACAAACTGACAGGTATGGGGAAAATAACCGTTTCTGAAATGATACCTTTCCTTGAGACACTGTCATTTATTGATAATGCTTCGGATTTTCTTGGCGACTATAAGCTTGACTTCATTCCTTCGGATCTGCTTGAAAGATTCCATGAGATCGGTGTTTTGAATGCAAAAGAACCCAGACTTTCTGAGATCCACGAACCTGATAAGGAATTTATGAGCACGGTCTCAACCTCTTTTTCCGTTATCACTACTTTCCTCTACCCCACATTTAATGAGTTTACTCTGGAGTTGATGGATCGGGGAGTACATATATCGGTAATAATCGACCAGGCAATGCTTGGAAAAATGAAAAGGGACCGTTATGTTGATTTTAAAAGACTTGTAGAAGATGAACGGTCCAGTGTCTACCTTTACCCTGAAAGCATTGATTTTGTCTCATTTTCAGTTACAGACTCATGTATCATGTTCCGACTCTTCAAGAAAGATGACGGGTTTGATAATAAGCTGATCACAGCCTGTAATGATAAGGCAGTTAAATGGGGCAGAGAATTATTTGAATATTACAGGAAAAGATCAAAAAAACTGGATAAGATCTGAACTTTAATGCAATATATTTTTCCTGGTTTTTATTCCCATGAGCCGGTAGCCTTACCTTCCAGTGCCATCTTTCCGAGCACTTTCTTAAAACGGCTGCTGACAGTGGAAGGTTGAGTATTTTCATAAGGTGTTCCCGGAAGGGGTGTAAGGTAGTGTGCATGTACCTTCCCTCCTTTTTTACAAATCCACTTTATCATCTCAAGACTCATTTCCTGTTCCTCTTCGGTCTCATCCGGGGATCCCACGATAAAATCGACAACCGGGACAATTCCGTGTTCAAAACAGATTTCTATGCCCCTCAGACTATCTTCTGTACTGTGTCCCCTTCGTATCTCTTTCAGGATCCGGTCACTGCCTGATTGTGCTCCCATATTCAGTTTTGTGTTATCACAATATTTTGTGATCAGTTCGATGGATTCTTCGGTAATGAATTCAGGCCTGACCTCTGAAGGAAATGTCCCGAAATATATTTTCTTATCTTCCAGCTTACGAAGGGTTGAAAGCAGTTTCTCCACTTTGTCCAATCGCGGACGAACCCCGTCACTTCCATACGCAAGTGCATTGGAAGATGTGAACCTGAGGTCGCTGTAATACTGTGCATACCTGACGACTGAATCGATGCTCCTGTGCCTGACCTTTCCTCCGAAAAGCCGTGGTGTCTGGCAATACTTGCACCTGAAAGGACAGCCCCGGCTTATCTCCAGTGGTGCCATGGCTCTTGCCGGATCAAAACAGGGATAATTGTCAAGATTTACGGGGTTTCTGGCTTCTGTAAAGATAATATCGCCTGAATTATTCTTGTATGCGATTCCTCTGACCTTGCTGACATCGTCACCGTTTTTTAGTGTTCTCACCAGCTCCGGTAATGTCTCTTCACCCTCTCCGATGACCACATAATCAAAATAGCGAAGTGTTTCCTCAGGTGCACCGGAGGGATGAGGTCCGCCAGCTATGAAGACAGAATCAGTGCTTGCGTTTTCCACTTCCCTGAATACGGTATCTTTCTGTCTGGATGCAAAACTGTAGACCATCAGGCCATTCTCGGGCTTTTTTGCCATTCGTGCATCCGGGAGAAGCGGTGCAAGTGCGGCAAGACTGTAGGAATTCTTCCTGTTCCAGCGAAAATTGATATCCATATCTAAGTTTAAATATGTAATAGCACTCAAATCTCAGTTTCCACGAACCCGGAAGCAGCGTCAACCTTCACATGGTCGCCGTTCTTAAGTACCTCAAAAGGATCCTTCTCCATCTTATCAACCAGAGGAATGCCGGAAATAATAGCGCCGACCGCAACTATGGGCTCAGATTCGATATTGATCATGGCAGCAGGTGCGACCTCGTTTTTGATAAGCTGGTAGAGTACATATGAACCTACGGTCGAACCCTTTCCATGTGGGAAGACCAGGACTTTGTCCTTAATGCACTGGCCAAAAAGCTCATGCTCTGGTTCCACTATTTCTCCGGTCTTCGGATCTACATTACCAAGGAATGAGATGGAATCATGGGTGAGGAGTACCTCGCCTTCGGCAGTACCTCTTGAAATGCTTCTGCATTTAATTCTCATCGACAACACCTGCCTCTCTGATACACTGCTCGATACTTCCATATCGTGAAGCAACTCTGCACATGCTCGGAACGTATGCCAGTGCCTTTCCGGAATTAACCATCATTGCCTTGTAGTTGTTTGAAGCGGGGGATACGACCATGCATGTGTCACAGACAACCTTGGCTCCGCTTTTTTCGATGGCTTTTACATGTCCGACACACTTCTCTGCTACCTCTCTTGAGGTACATACCCACATCTCTTTCTGTATGCTCTTGCCTTCAAGCATTCTTGCTATGGTCTCCAGTTCCTCAGGTGAGCAGTGAGGACAACCGACGGTGATTATATCGGTGTCAAGTCCTCCTTCTGTGAATTCTGCCGAGGCTTCATAGACATCTGCAATCTGCTGCTTTTCGATTATTATGTTCTCGTCAGGTCTTTCAAAATTTGACCGGATAGCTTCTGGTGTAACTCCTTCCACATGGTACAGTGCAACAGCACCGGATGCTGCGAGGGCTGCACCAAGTGTTTTTAGCTCATCATTTGAGGGTTTGTTTTGCATGTAAAATATCGGTACACGACTGCCTATAGATTTTCCGGCCACATAACCCAGTGCACCATAGTCTGATCCAGACAGTTCACAATCAACGGTAACTGCGACAACAGGCTTGCGCATCTCATCAAGATGGTATCCGTAGTTTGCGGTCTTTCCTACGAGTGCAGCAGAGAGTGCGGAAGGTCCGCCTTCCCTATTTGTTCTTGCTCCGATTACAGAGTTGGCATAGGATACCGCAGATGATTCACTCCATGCAAGGTGGTCTCCCAACTTCGCATCAAAACCTTCCAGATAATAGGGAGTGCAGGTACATTTTGTTCTGATGCCAAGACTTTCGTAGGCATCTATGATCTCTTGCTGCTTCCTGGCAAAATCAGGCTCTATTCCCATCTCTTCCCATCGCAGCATATCCATACCCGCAGGATTGAGTATCGCGGGGACCTTTACCTTTCCTTCAAGGTCGGATATCCACTCAAGTCCTGCGTCTCCGATGGTCTTGTAGGATACCCCGGCTATCTGGGCGCTTTTTATGGGTATCAGACTGTCGGCCCCGTATATATCCCCGAGTGCCACAAGTATTTCTATGGCCTTGCGGAGTGTCTCACCGTACTCCCCTTCAAGGGTCTTTTCTTCTTCCTTTGTAAGATACATTGGAATCCCGTATCAGTTAAATTATCAATTTCAGTTCATTCGGGCATTTTCGCCCTTTCGAAATTCTCTGCCTCTGCCAGCACCTTTGTCGCATCGATCCCGACCTTTGTGGTGGTTCCGTCCGGTGATCCTCTTGGGTCAAGGGAACTTCCGCGGACATTGGGTATTATCATGATATCCATGTCACCCTTTACCCTTGTAGCAATTGCAAATTCCAGATCCTGCATATCGAAAATGTCGATATCCTCGTCGACCACGACCACATGTTTG
Organism: Methanolobus zinderi; assembly: GCF_013388255.1. Lineage (NCBI taxonomy): Archaea > Methanobacteriati > Methanobacteriota > Methanomicrobia > Methanosarcinales > Methanosarcinaceae > Methanolobus > Methanolobus zinderi. Next base: position 2,216,538 of record NZ_CP058215.1, on the reverse strand, counting down.
AGGCTGGTGTGGCTGGCAAATGCCGCCATGATTGCATTCTTCCCGTCGCCTTCTGTCTGTTTCTCGATCTGGACTACAGCATGCAGGTAACAGCAGCCGCCTTCTGTGAGTACTACATTCTTTACAGTGGTTACCTCACTTACTGCCTTGTAGATCCTTGGCTCATACGGTACTCCCATCATCAGAAGGTGTTCGGGTCCGGCAGGAAGTATGCCGTGGTAGATTGGATCCTTGCGGTGCAGTATCTTTGTGATGTGTATCACAGGTTCCTGTCTCACATGGTCGTATGTGCCGGTAATATCCACAAAAGGACCTTCATCAACCCGCTCTTCTGGGTCAATATATCCTTCAAGGACTATCTCTGCATGCGGAACCTTTATACCGTTGCTGCATTCGAACAGTTCGACAGGCTTGCCCCTGAGCGCTGCAGCGTAGTTGAATTCCTTGCCTGCAGGTACTCTTGTTGTGGAGGCGTAGGTGACTGCCGGGTCTGCACCGAGAACGATTGCTACTGGCAGTTTTTCTCCTTTCTCAGCAGCTTTTTTGTGCAGCACATAGGTATGCCTTGGAGCCACAAGCCTTGCAGCAATCCTGTTCTTATCGACCACAAGCATCCTGTGGATTGCCGCATTCATGACACCATCATATTCGGTAACTACCACGCCTGCGGTGATGTAGGGTCCGCCGTCCCTTTCAAAATGCGTCATTATGGGGAGTTTGTTCAGGTCTACGTCTGTTTTCACAACTTCCTTTGTGGGAGAATCCTCAACCAGTAAGACTTCACCCTCAGGATTTATTTCCGAGAGTCTCTGTATGATCATATCTTTTTCCACGCCAAGCATTGCTGCGAGCTCGTCTCTGGAACCCAGGACATTCATGATTGCCCTGTTGCCATCTATATCGTGAAAAAGTACAGGAGCATTGGTCTGTTTTGCAATCTTCGGAGCTTCAAACACCTTTGACACGGGATCTTTGATCTCAACAAGCTTCCCGTTCTCTTTGAGTTTTTCGATGAATTCCCTCATAGTATCATCCGTATTACAGGTATATGGATAGTTAAAGGAAATTGTTGCTTTAAATCATTATCTTAAGTACGAACGAAATAGATAGAAAAATAGTATCATCGAATAAAGTCATTTGAACTCAGTATATCGCATGATAGTAACCATTGTTTCTTGTAAGCTTTACGGGAAGCTCGAAAAGGTCTGAAAACTTATCTTCACTGAGAATATTTTCCTTTTTCCCGTCGGCAAATATCTTTCCTTCCTTCAACAGTACAATCCTGTCAATTTCGGGTATGATGTCATCTAGTTCGTGGGTTACAAGGACTATGCTCTTTCCGGCAGATGCGATCTTTCTTGTCAGCTCCCTGAATTGGTGATGGCTTTTCATGTCAAGGCTGTTTGTGGGCTCATCGAGTACCAGGATATGAGGATCGTGAACAAGAGCCCGTCCTATGAGCAATCTTCTGGCCTCCCCTGTTGACATCTCGGATATCAGTTTATCCGAAAGTCTAGTGATCTCGAGAAATTTCATCACTTCACGGACCGTAGCTACCATTTCCAGCGTAACCTTATGATTTGAATAGATGCCTATACTGCTGAAGAAACCGGAAAGTACAACCTCAAAACCACTTATGTCCCTGTTATACTCCTGCTGTAGGTCTCCTGAAACGATTCCCAGAAGGTCCCTGAGATCAAAGAGACTCCATTTGTCCTTTCCCAGTATTCGGAGTACCATATCTCTGCTGTCAGCCCTGGGGCGGTAATCACCTGTGATGACCTTTATCAGGGATGATTTGCCAGACCCGTTGGGTCCTATTATGGCTATGTTCTCACCTTTATTGATTTGCAGGTCTACAGAGTCCAGTATCTTCCGATCTTTTCTGGACACTGTTATATTCTTCATCTCGATGAGGGGTGTTTTTGAGTCTACTGCATTTTTTGTTGACGACATCTTCGGTCACACAGTCCAATTCAGAATTAGCTTGTTTTTCCCGTTTAACCTCATCAACACTAATAAAGTTTTGCAGAAATGTACGTCTGCCATCTGCTTTTTAGAAAAAAGTCGTTTTTTGATATGGTGCCCAAAAGAAAAACCAAGCTTTCAGGCGGATTGCTGTGATTGAATGAACTCAACAGTTACAACAGGATTCAGACCTGTATTCTCTTTCAGACGTTCATCAACCTGGGTGGCAACATCGGGAGGGATGTCCTGTCCTTCCCGGTAACCTATGATTATGGAAACCTCGGGAGGATAATTTAGCAAAAAGTCTGTAGGTGTGTAGTCAATTGTTGTATCGAGAAGGAGAACCCCCTGGTCAGCATAACCCGTTTCCTCATACATAGTCTCTATCTCCTGCTTCATCTCTTCTTGAAACAGTGTGCTCTGGTAAGAGGTATATGTGACCACTGCAAGCACAATAGAAAGTACAGCAATGGCAACCACAAGAACACCTACACGTACTATTACAGATATACGTGCACGACCAATCGCAGTTTTCTCCATAGGCCTGAAACCCGAGATCCAGAAAAGGACAAGTGCAGATACATTGATTGCAAGCAGGTTCACAAGTACGAGCACACCTGCGGTGAGTGTAACTCCAGTCAGGCCCCATGCAATTCCAAGTCCTGCGGTCGCTGCAGGCGGAACAAGTGCAACAGCAATAGCAACTCCTACGAGTGCTGATCCTGCACCACGCATGATACTGATACCACCTGCAAGTCCGGAACCAAGAGCAAGGAAAAGGGACAGGAAGTTAGGACTCGTACGCTCGGCGATCTGTGGTATAGTGCGAATATCAAGTCCAGGAGCTACAAGTGTGGTCTGCTGTACAATATATCCGATGATAGCGGCGGTTGCGATTGCAGCAAGAAGGCCGGTAACCTGTAATATCACTCCTCTTGATGCAAGTTTTCTGTAGTCAAGTACCGTTCCTACACTTGCAGAGATGGCCGGCCCCATAAGCGGGGCAACCACCATGGCTCCAATAATTGTCGCAGCCGAGTCGAGTAGCAGCCCTCCGGTAGCAATAACGGTGCTCAGGATAAGGAATGCAAAGAATGTCGAGGTAGCAGGTGCAAGTTCTTCAGCGCGCGCAATGAGTTCTTCCCTGGCGATCCGTTTGCCTGAGAAGCGCTTTTGCAACGCTCCGATCCTTTCAGAAACCACGAGCTCAGGAGAGAAAACTATTGCATAGGAGTCCTTGCTTATACCTGCATCTCGCAGTTTCTCCATTATAGGTTCAACACCTATCGGAGGGATCGGAAACTGCACAAGGGCTTCAAAATTTCCTCTTCCTGTTTCTTCCCATACCGCGTAATCGATTTCTTCTTCGTCAAGCACGGCCAGCACTGGCTCTCGTTTTCCATTTGGGATTAGTACTTGAACTACTCGCATTTATTACACCTTCTTAAGTTAATTTCAAAATTCACAGAAACACATGTCTGCTGTCATTTTTAGAAAAAGAATCGTTTTTACAGTACACCCGAAGAAAAAGCTAAAACTTTCAGGCAGCCTGTTGCGATTCGATGAATCCAACCCTTACGACGACATCCATCCCAATAGTATCCTTGAGACGATCATCGACCCTTTGGGCAATGTCGGGTGGTATGGTCTGCCCTGCCTGATAGCCTATCAGTACGGAAGCCGTGGGAGGATCACCCAGCAGAAGGTCTGCAGGTTCATACTCTACATTTGTACTTACAAGTATCACTCCCTCTTCAGCCCACCCGGATTCATCATACATGTTCTGTACTTCCTGTTGGATCTGTTCCTGGACCAGGGATGTTTCGTAGGTGGAATATGTGACAAGTGCGAGTACAATAGAAAGGATAGCAATGGCGATCAAAAGGATGACCGCACGTCCGATCACAGCTTTACGAGCACGACCGACTGCAGTTTCCTCCATGGGCCTGAACCCCGAGATCCAGAAAAGGGCAAGTGCGGATACATTGATAGCAAGCAGGTTTACCAGTACCAGTACAGATGCAGTAAGTGCCACTCCTGGCAGGCCCCAGGCAATCCCAAGTCCGGCGGTCGCCGCAGGTGGAACGAGTGCAACTGCAATTGCAACTCCTACCAGTGTTGATCCGGAACCGCGCATGATGCTTATGGCTCCGGCAAGTCCTGAACCAAGGGCAAGGAAAAGGGACAGGAAGTTCGGGCTTGTACGTTCGGCGACCTGGGGGATCTCACGGATATCCAGTCCGGCTGGTACAAGTATAGTCTGCTGAACGAGGTAACCGATGATCGCGGCGGTTGCGATTGCAGCCAGAAGGCCGGTAACCTGCAGTATAACGCCTCTGGATGCGAGCTTTCTTAAGTCAAGGATTGTTCCTACACTGGCGGACACTGCAGGTCCCATAAGCGGGGCAACTACCATGGCTCCGATAATTGTTGCGGCCGAGTCGAGAAGCAGTCCTCCGGTAGCAATAATAGTACTCAGAATAAGGAATGCAAAGAATGTCGAGGTGGCAGGTGCAAGATCTTCTGCACGCGCAATTAGCTCCTCCCTGGCAATACGTTTGCCCGAGTATTTTTTTTGCAATTTACCCAGGCGGGAAGAAACAACTGTCTCAGGAGAATAAACTACAGCATAGGTATCTTTGCTTATACCTGCCTCCAGCAGTTTCTCAAATATGGGTTCAACACCAATGGGAGGAATGGGGAACTGTACAAGGGCTTCAAAATCTCCTCTTCCTGTTTCTTCCCATACCGCATAATCGATTTCTTCTTCGTCAAGTACAGCCAGTACTGGCTCCCGTTTTCCATTTGGGATAAGCACCTGAACTATTCGCATAATTTATAATGACTTGCTGAAGATATAGTCCTGTATGAAACTTTATTAAGTAAGGTTTTTTCCGGTTTTAATTACCTGTATTGCAGGTATTTTCAAAAAAGTTATCTTTATGTGTCCGTTGAAGGGGCTGTGATGGGTATTGTAAAGCTGAACATACTTCCCTTCCCAATTTCGCTTTCAACACTGACGCTGCCACCATGCAGTTCTACTAGTTTTTTTACAATGGACAGCCCAAGACCTGTTCCCATGTACTGGCGCGATAGGGAACTCTCGAGCTGTCTGAAAGGCCTGAACATCTCTTTTAAGTTCTCCCGGGCGATTCCAATACCGCTATCCTGTATGGAAATAATGATCTCATTGTCAGAAGATCTTGCAAAAATGCTTACAATCCCGTACTCGGGAGTGAATTTGATGGCATTGCTTAGCAGATTATAGATGATCTGTTTTATCTTCAGTTTATCAGCGAATAATTGGATATACTCAGGCTTTTCCACATGGAATTCGATGTGTTTTTTCTTGGCAAGATGGCCCATAAGATTCTCAACATCGTCGAACATTTCTCCGATTGTGAAATTCTCGGGCTCAAGCTCCATTTTTCCACTTTCAATCTTTGCAATGTCGAGTATATTGTTTATCAGCGTAAGAAGATATTTTCCGCTCTCTGATACGTTTTTAACATACCTGCTCTGTTTCTCTTCCAGATGCCCCGCATGTCCCTCCATGAGCATGTCCGAAAAACCAATTATGGAATTAAGTGGTGTGCGCAGTTCATGGCTCATATTGGCAAGGAACTCGCTCTTAATCCTGCTAGCCGTCTCAGCCTCAATCTTTGCATTGAACATGGCTTCTTCTGCTATTTTCTGTTCGGTTATATCTCTTATTACGGCCTGGGCAAGATTACTATATCCTTCGAGGATTGTAGCGTCGATTTTGACAAATATAATACTGCCATTTGCTGTGAGGTATTCTGTTTCCCCGCTAAAAGAACCCTCCATCCTGAATTTTTTCAGAACATTTACTCCTTCTATCCGCTCATCCGGAGTCTGAAGGTCAAGGACCGACATGTTCAGGAGTTGTTCTCTGGTATATCCTGTCATTTCACAGACTCTATTATTTGTATCAACTATCCGGCCATCCAGCGTGTTCAGGATAATGCCATCATTTGACTGTTCAAAAAGGGATCTGTATTTCTTTTCATTTTTTGTGATCTGCTCTTCAGCATTCTTTCGCTCTGTGATATTTGTGGAGTTTCCGAATACCCGTAAAGTTCCATCCTGCAACACGTGTGCTGTCCCATTCGAATTGACCCAGACTATTTCGCCGCTGCTTGTAACAAGTCGGTAATCAGCGTTAAAGAAAACTCCTGGGTTTTGAAAACCCTTCTGGAACGTATCATGGATATTCTGCATGTCATCGGGATGCACATGTGAAAAATATTTGTCCCAATCATTTCCAATAGAGCCCGTAGGCAGTTGAAGTATACTATCAGCTGAAGAGGAGATGTAGGTTCTTGTAAAATTACCTTCTCTGTCAACATCCGCCTTCCATATGATTGCATCAATGGCGTCTATAACCTCTTCATATTCTTTTTCTTTTTCGAGTAGCAGACTTTCTGCGTGCTTACGCTCAAGAAGACTGGTTATCATTTCTCCTACAAGCTTTGACAAATTGAATATATCATCATCCCATTTCTTGGGACCTGTTATTGAGTCTAGACCAATGAAGCCTTTAAATGATCCTCTTAAGGAGAGAGGTATTAAAACAGCCGAAGTAATATTTACCTCTTTTAGAGATTTTTTAAGTGTATCTTCTTCAGGTAGTTCCTCAACATCATAAATACTGACAATATCCAGGTTTTCAAGTTGTTTTGATACAAACTTTTCTTTCGGGATTCTTTCATTTATCTTTATGAACGAATGTACATTATCAGAATGCCATTCATGTGTCTTTGTAACGTATTTGCCGTCTTCTGTTATTGAGAAAAGTACTGCACGTTCGGCATCCAGGAATCTTGCCATTTGTTCCAGAGCCGTTTTAATCTCTTTATCGATGTCCTTAAATGTACTATTTATGAACTTACTGGATATCTGTGAAATAAGTCTTTCTTTCAGATCCTTTTGTTCAAGCTGTTTTTCGGTTTTGACAACTTCCGTTGCATCCTCGATTATGGCATGGCATCCGGCAATATTGCCTTCATCGGTTTTATATGGGACAATTTTTATGCGTAAAAAAAGATTCTTTCCCCACCGGGAATTGTAAAATGTCTCGATTGAAGTGGTCTCTCCGTTTTTTAATGTCTGCCTGATAGTTCCGGATATACCGGAGGATACAAGCGGAGGAAAGCTGAGCATATTGATCTTTTTGGTTGCTTCTGCTGAAGGTGAACCTAAAATATCCAGAAGAAATCTGTTCACTTCCAGAATATTGCCCTGTTTATCAAATGAGATCACCCCTACAGGCAGCTCGTCCAGAAGTTTTCCGGAGTTTTCCATTTTTTCCTCTGGCTTAATAGGCGGGATTTTTTCGTATTGTGTGGAAGCCATGCAAAACTCCTCATGATTTATGCGTTTTTGGGAAGAAACAGCTTTTTTTATGCTGCAATATTTAGCATATTTAAATTAGTATATAGACATATTTATAATTAAGTATATCAACTCTATCGTCTCAGAATTTATTAAAGCAAATGATTAGTTGAATAAAGAAATAGTGTGAATACAGCAGTGTGGATTCTGCTGCATCCTTATTTTAGTATATAGTTCAGATCATATCCCAGTGTGGGATATGAATATACAGTGGATTTGAGTTGTGTTGCCGTAATATCATATTTCATGGCAACTGCAAATATGTTGATCAGCTCTTCAGCCTCTGGACCAAGAATGTGGGCTCCGAGTATCCTGTCAGTTTCTTCATCGATGATTACCTTTGATGCTGCATATCCCAGATTTATTCTTTTTGCTGAATACCATTCACTCATATCATGGAAGAGTACTTTATGCCTGTCCGATGACCTGTTTTCCGTGATCCCTACCCCTGCAAGGGGAGGTATAGTAAACACAGTCGAGGGTATGACGCTGTAATCTGCAGTGTACTTGTTGCCTTCGATCATATTGCTTGCTGCCACATCTCCCTGCATGCTTACAACAGGGGTCAACATGGGTCCCGGCTGTATGCAGTCACCTGCTGCGTAAACTCCGGGGTTTGAGACACTCTGGAGGTATTCGTTCAGCTTTATGTTTCCCCTGTCGTCTGTTTCCACACCGCCTTTTCCAAGATGAAGTTCTTCCAGGGCGGGAACCCTTCCCAGTCCGTGTACTACCATGTCTGCTGAAAAAGTATCTTCTTTTCCACCCTCTGTGCAGCAGCCTGTTACTTTGAAACCATCGCCCATCTTCTCTATTCTTTCAAGGCTTCGACCGGTGATCACCCGGATGCCAGCGTCCTCGGATGCTTTTATAAGCATATCCACCAGGTCCGGATCAAAATTCTTCAAGACACGATCTCCCCTTTGCAATATAGTTACCTGTGATCCGCACCTTGCAGCAACGTGGGCAAATTCAAAGGAGATGTAGCCTCCGCCTGCAAATATTATCTTTTCCGGGATATCTTCCAGTTCCATGAATTCTTCACTTGTTACCAGATACTCCTCACCGGCTATGTTGAGCTCACGGGGCTTTGATCCGGTGGTAATAACTATTTGATCTGCCTGTATTCTCTGATCATTGACCACTAAAGTGGATTCATCCTCAAAGCTCACCACCCCATGATAGGTGTCGATACCGGAATCCCTGAAGTTTTGTTCATGACGATCTGGATGGGGTTGCGTGAAGGTTCTTTTAAAATCTATAAGTTCTTTCCATTTCACAGTATTTCTTGTATCACCGGTGCCTTTTCCCAGCATTCTGTTGTGTGCATCAACAATGCTGGCTGCACCGTAGAGGACCTTTTTTGGGATGCAACCCCTCAGAGCGCAGGTCCCTCCGTAGGCCCTGCAATCGGCGACCGCTACTTTTTTGCCTGCATCCAGTAACTTATATGCAAAAGTGGTTCCTGAGGCACCGGTACCGATTACAAAAGCATCATATTTTTCTGTCATATCACTCACCCGGAAAAACTTAATTTCTATTATTATTTAGCATTACCTGAAATAGCATTAAAATAATCAAAAAAGAACTGAAATAAGACTTATGCATTATTTATCATTCATATTTTATTATTGTATTCGTTGCCTTTAGATCTCTATTTTCTCTTTTCAGGATTGGGTTTATATAAAATAGGGTGATACTACAGGTATAGTTCGATTGATCAATGATTTAACAAAGAATTACTCTACTTTTGTGTGTTTCTTTTTTACAATTAATTGGACAGTTAGAGTTAATCGTATCGGAATGAAGATCTGGTATAATCAGGTAAACAAGTCATGCGAAGATTCTCGGTCCCGATATCATTCGGGGGAACTAAATAAAATTTAAGGAGAAATTAATAATGGGATACGATAACAGAGGCGGAAAAGGTAGAGGCGGCGGCTTCAGATCCAGTGGTCCAAGAGAGATGCACAAGGCAACATGCTCAGACTGCAAACAGGAAACAGAAGTACCGTTCAAACCAGATGGTGACAGACCTGTTTACTGCAGGGAGTGTTTCCAGAAACACAAACCTTCAAGATATTAATTTAATTGAAGTATTATCTTCAATGAACTTTTAAAGGCAGGCGACTTACGGAAAACTCATATTTTACGGCAATCTTCTGCCAATTCTCTCTTTTTCCAAAATAAATTAGCGTAAGCCAGATGGAGGCATTTTAATATGAAAATTGAAAAAGTACTGTGTCCGGCCTGTGGTTCTCAAATAATTTCTACTATACCACTGGGTCAGTGCATTGTTTGTGTTTCGACAGTTTCCGGTAAGCCGGGTGACTTTGGAGCAACATTCAAGTCCTCGTCAAGATGTACGAGCTGCCAGAAAAGTTTTGCATGCTATACACGAAATGTCTGAACAGGCAGATAAAAAACAATCATTTATTTGAGTGAATTTCCTTTACTCTTCCGACACAGCCATCTTCCAGTTGCACTTTTATGCCATGTGGGTGGGATGGGGATTTTGTCAGTATCCTTTTGACAACACCCCGGGTTATTTTCCCGCTTTTCTGGTCCTGTTTTAGGACGATGCCTACGTTTAATCCTATCTTGATATTTTCTCTGGTTTTGCCTGGATTCATGGCGCAAGGTAGGTTTGTGTATATATAAGGCTATTCATATATGAGAATATCAGGTCTGGTTATGAAGTGACAGGGGCTGCTGTTTCATGGCTGCGTCGGCTGCGCATGAATATTTTGATCACCTCATCAACGAGCAACAAACCGATAGCTACAGAAATGCAGATCAGCCACTGTCCCTCTCTCAATGGAACCAGTCCCAGAATGCGCTGCAGGAAGTCAAGTTCTGTTGCCAGGATGGTAATCAACAAAGCCGCTCCATATAGCTGTACCTGGGTCCTGTCATGAATAATATCCCGATTGAATGCGGTTTCTGTCTCGCTGCGGGAACTGAGCCCTCTGGATATGCTGAGAAGGGAAAAAGCCACAAAGCCCACGCTTGCTGCAGTAGCTGTGCTGCTTGTCTCGTAGATTGCTTCCAGATATACAGTGGCCACTGCCATCAGGATTCCCAGGAAGGTGATGCGTATCCACTGCGAAGTTGACAAGAGAGGTTGTTTCAACGGTCTGGGTTTCTTTTCCATCAGGCCTGTGGCCCGTTCATCTAATCCAAGTGCTATAGCCACCGGGACAGATATCAGGAAGTTCAGGAACAGGACTACAAGTGCTGAAAATGGAGTTCCATTGAGTACGAAAAAGAACGCAGCCAGCAGGTAGCAGGTAATGTAGGCTACCAGTTGTCCCATCTGGAAGCGAACGAAGTTGAACAGGTTGTTATAGATCTGACGCCCATATTCCACTGCCTTGACAATGGTGGCAAAGTTATCGTCGGTAAGGATCATAACAGCCGCATCTTTGGAGACCTCGGTACCTGTGATGCCCATGGCTACTCCTATGTCGGCCTTCTTGAGTGCCGGTGCGTCATTGACCCCGTCGCCTGTCATTGACACTATGTTCTCATTCTGCTGGAGCAGAGTCACCAGTCTTATCTTGTCCTCTGGTGTCACCCGTGCAACCACACCGATCTGGTCAAGTTGTGACTTCAACTTCTCATCAGGAATAGCAGCAAATTGGGCTCCTGTGAGTGCATTGCCTTTAATACCCAGTTCATCACCAATGGCGGCAGCCGTCACTGCATGATCACCGGTGATCATGCGCACCTGTATGCCGGCGTTATGGCATTTGGCGATGGCATCTTTTGCCTCGGCACGTGGCGGATCGACAATACCGACCATTGCAAGAAGTGTCAGGTCAGTTATAAGGTCAAGGAGATTTCCTTTGGGATTAAAGGTCTCCGGATCGAAGTCACGACGTGCAATAACCATTACACGTTCACCTGATTCAGCCATACGTTTGTTCTCTTTAAGTGCTACAGCCTTCCCCTCTTCATTGATCGGCTCCACGTCTCCTCCCGGCATCCAGAAGGAACCTGCACGTGCGATCAACACGTCCGGCGCACCCTTTACACAGCAGCGTACAACAGGCTCCCCTTGGGCGTTTGTCATGTTGTGGAAGGTTGCCATGAACTTGTATTCTGCATCGAAAGGAACCTCTGCAACACGTGGATAGCGTTGCCTGACTCCCTCAAGATCAATGCCTCCCTTGGCTGCCAGCACTATCAGTGCGCCTTCTGTAGGATCGCCGATAAGTTCTTCACCATCCAGCCGGGCATCTGCGCACAGGGCCATGGGCAACAGGACATCATCGAGATCGACCTTAATACCACCATCGTTGAGGAGTTGTCCCTGTATGCTGTATCCTTCTCCTGTAACCTTATAGTGATTCTTGCCCGGCACTGAGAATTCGCGTGCAGTCATTTTGTTGAGTGTCAGTGTACCGGTCTTGTCAGTGCAGATGGCTGAAACGGAACCAAGGGTCTCCACCGATGGCAACCGCTTAACGATAGCGTTTTGGGCTGCCAGCGCCCGTGTGCCCGTGGAATACATGGTGGTAACCACTGCAGGAAGACCGGTAGGGATTGCAGCGATAGCAAGTGCCACGCCGGAGATAAATATAGTATCAATAGGTTGACCGTTGTTCAGTCCCAAAATGACCATAAGAATAAATGCAATACCCGCCAGTCCTGCAATGATCATCGTGAGCCTGTCAAGCTGTTTTTGTAGAGGAGTCTTATCTGCCTTTGTCTTGTTTAGCAGGTCCGCAATATGACCCATCTGGGTACCCATGCCGGTAGTAGTGACAATCATCTCGCCCCGGCCTCGGGTGACTGATGTGTTCATATAGGCCATGTTGTGCCGGTCACCAAGTGACACCCCGTCCGTATCGATAGAATCGCTATTCTTCGGCGAGGCAACACTCTCTCCTGTGAGGGCAGCTTCCTCTACCTCCAGCGTGGCTGTCAGGAACAGCCTTCCATCAGCAGGAACAACATCTCCTGCCTCCATAAGTACAATATCTCCTGGCACCACCTGTGAGATATCAACCTCCTGCACTTCACCACCACGGCGCAAGCGGGCATTGACCTTCATCGTTCCGGCCAGAGCAGCCAGGCTGGCCGTGGCCTTTGCTTCCCCGCGCAGGCTTAACATAGCATTAAAAACAGTCAGACCGACAAGTGCCAGCGTGGTTTTCAGGTCGCCGGTGAATATCTGGTTGACAATAGCCGCCGAAAGCAGGACTATTTGCATGAGGTCCTTATACTGCCGCAGGAATGCACGCCAACCCGGCTCTTTTTTCTTATCCTCCAGATGGTTTTGGCCATACAGTTTCAAACGTTCCTTAGCTTCTGCTTCACTCAGACCCCTTGAAGGATCGACCTGGAGCCGTTTGGCAACTTCTTCTGTATCAAGCGTATACCATTTGATTTCCGATTCTTTCCGGGCAGAACCCGAAAGGTCAGTATGATCTGATCTGGATGACATATTCCTACTCCCTTTGTTTGAAAGGCGTGGGGTCTTCGGAGTCCATGCTTGCGGGTTTATGCTCGAGCCGTCTATTTCTTCTTCCTGGAAGCAGCAGTCTTTGCTCTGGCCTTCCGGACAGCTTTATCATCCGGATCTCCGCTTTCATTCTCAAGTTCTTCTTTAGCTGCAAGCAAAGCTTGCTTCTGCTGCTCGCTGACAACAGGATACGTCAGGTTGAGTTTATCCATTGTGTTGTATATCACCGCGGCTACCGCCAGTCGCGTGAACCACTTGTGATCGGCAGGCACTACATACCAGGGTGCCCACTCGGTACTTGTATGATTGAACATGTCTTCGTAGGCGGCGATATATTCGTCCCATCTTGCTCTTTCTTTCATATCCGCCGTAGAAAACTTCCAGTTCTTTTCCGGCAGCAGTGCCCTTTCCAGAAAACGCTCTCTCTGCTTCTCTTTGGAAACGTACAGGAAGAACTTGAGAACTATAATGCCGTTGTCCACAAGGTATTTTTCAAAGTTGTTTATCTCCTCGAAACGCCGTTTCCAGATATGTTTGTCTTTCAGAATGGGAGGTAGCTTCTGGCTTGCGAGGAATTCGGGATGCACACGCACGACAAGTACTTCCTCATAGTAGGAACGGTTGAAGATACCTATACGGCCGCGGGCAGGAAGCGCTTTGAAGTTGCGCCACAAGTAATCGTGGTCCAGTTCTTCTCCGGAGGGAGTTTTGAAACTGTGGACATCGACTCCTTGCGGATTGATTCCCGACATTACGTGTTTTATGGTGCTGTCCTTTCCGGCTGCATCAAGGGCCTGAAGTACTATGAGCAGGGCATACTGGTCCTGAGCATAGAGCTTGTTCTGCATCTCTGCCAATAGCCGGATTCCCCTGACAAGAGTTTCCTTTGCCTCTTTCTTTTTCATCCACTTACCTGTGAAGCCAGGATCGTAGTCCTTCTCCAGATCTATCTTTTCGTCCGGCGGGACCCTCATGATGTCCATCACTGCTTTTATTCTGTCTTCCATTTCTTCAGGTATGGTTGTCATTGTCTGCCACCTTCATTTGTTTCCCGGACGGCTATGCCACTCTTTATGTCCCACGTTAGATTATCAATAATTAAATCGAACCTGCGAGTATAGATAAATAAAAGAAATAATTAGAAGAAACTTTGTTATGAAAATTCCAACCTGCACAGAAGATTTTTTGAATTATAAAGGCTAAAAAAACAAAAATTCATCCAAATACCTGTCAGCATTGAAATGCTGGAGAAATAAAGAAAGGAGGCAGGGTTGACGGACAGGTACAGGTCCGCCAACCATGTGTCTTATATTATACTGATACAATCAGGCATATTCCCTGATTGCGGTTATATGTGTAGGTTTCAGACGCCTGGAATCTGTACTGTACCGTCGAAGTTGTTGTTCTCAAATATGAGGTTGCTACCACTGGATATGATTTCCAGTCCCTGGGTTGCACCTGATATTGGCTTCACGTTGGCTATGCTGTTGCTTCTTACGATCACGTTGTCGGTGTTCTCGAGGTTGATTCCTGTTCCACCGACTCCTGATATGTCGTTGTTCTCAACGATAGCCTTTTCCACGCTCTGAAGAACGATTGCACCATCATCTGCAATAAGCCAGTTGTTGACATCACGGATGGTGTTGTCAGAGACGATCACTCTTTGTATAGGTGCAAGGACAGTTCCTCCGTGTCCGCCTATGACATAGATACCGGAGTCCTGCTTCTGACCGTTGGTGTAGCCCTGGATATAGTTGCCTGTGATCTTCACACCGTGCAGGGTTTCAGGGTAGCTTCCGTCACTGGTACTGTGGGATACTGCAATTGGTATCTTTACATCGGTTATATTGTTGTCTTCGATGTAGATATTCTTGGATCCGTGACTGTCGATGCCTTCCCATACGGGGTTGTTCTCGATGGTATTCTTCCTGATGTAGATATTCTCGGAATATTTGTATGCGCTACTTCCCTTGGCAACTGCAACACCATATGAGTTCACGTTGATCTTCTTGGTGTTGATATCCTTGAAGAGGTTGTTATCAACGTAGATGTTGCTTGCCTGCTTGCCTATCATAACACCGGCATAGCCGAAGTAAGTGAAGTCGTTGTCCTTTATGGTTATCTCTTCGTTCCACTGGGACGGTGAGTTGACATCAAGGTATACTCCGTAGCTTCTGAAGTTTGTGAACGTATTGTCTTCGACAAGACAGTTGTTACTGTTCTCAAATTCAATGAGCCCGATTCCGCCTGCAACAGACAGGTATGACTGGTCAGGGTTGCTGAATTCGAACCCTCTTATTGTAACATTGTTAGCATTTTGTATATTGAAGATGCTGTATCCTTTGAGTACCGCATCGTTTCCTTCCAGGGTTATATTGGATTTAAGTCCGATCACCGAACTGACCATATATGTTCCCGGATTGAAGAGGATGGTACCTTCATCAACAGCATTCACTGCAGCCTTTATGGCTTCTACGTCATTATTTCCTTCGAAAATGAGCTCTCCTTCACTTGTGTGAACGAGTGTCGTGGTGGCGTCTTTGGAAATGCTTACTGTGTAGTTAGTTTCTTCATCGGTGGTGGTGTCGGCCGCTGAAGCAATTGCCGTCCCGAGGCTTAAACCAAGGAACAGGCATACCATTAAAAGGCCTGTAGTTTTTCTTTTTTGAACCATTTTTTAATCTCTCAACGATTGAGTTCTTATAGCCGTTTTTCGATTATTCAGGTCTTGCTGCCAAAAATACAGTTATGGGTCAATATTGGCTATTTAAGGGAGACCTGTATGGAGATTTGGGGAAATCATCCGTCCCGCCGTTAAAGAGTCAACACAATGTAACTATATTTTGTGACATGCTCCTCGATAATATACTTTAAAGTATATATAAGATTGCAGGTGTAAAAAAGGGCTTAAGTTGGTCTAAAGCTGTTTTAAGGTATTTTTAGGGCTTCCTTAAAAGTAATGTGTTGGTCAAAATGCGTGGTATTTAATTAAGGAATCAAAAATGGCTGAAATTATCAGGAAACAAATACTTGTTTTCTTCTTGTAGATTTTGTACAAAATCCATCAAGAAGATGTTATTTCATTAAGTATTTGTTTGATTTGAGGTTCGATTGCAGGTATTTCTTTTGTAGCGTTTTTTCATACCGATACTGCCTCGTTCAGTATGTTCTCTCCAATATTTGGTTTCAAGGCACTTTTAAGCACCAGATCCACTTTTACTCCTAAGGTGTCAGAAAGGTAATTTTCAAGTTCGACGAATTCAAGGAGGCCAGGAGCTTCACTGAACTCTACCAAAATGTCAAGATCACTTGAATCTGTTTGTTCTCTCCTTCCATAAGAGCCGAATATGGCAAGAGAGCTGACCTTGAATCTGTCTTCCAACTCGGGTAGCAGGTTATGGAGTTGTTGAATGTATCTCTCAGTCGCGTTATGTTTGAGTGATGAGTTCATATGTATTTGATATCTGGTGTTTTATTATATTGATTGATATCGAGGACTAGAACGTAATATTCCAGATTTGATGATGTCGCTTATACTCATGTCAGGGGCATTGATATCCTTGGTGGCTTCATCGTTTCAATCCCTCTAAGGTCTGATTTTAACGTTACCGACCGGGAAGGACAGGAAGTTTTTAAGCCGATTTCAATCCCTCTAAGGTCTGATTTTAACGATATCCCGGGTAGAAGTCAAACTCAACTCCGGAAACATTTCAATCCCTCTAAGGTCTGATTTTAACCAATTTTTGATAGCCTCGTTTACATCCTTTTTACTGATTTCAATCCCTCTAAGGTCTGATTTTAACCTCCAATAATAAGCCCCTATTGTATCCCCCACATCCATTTCAATCCCTCTAAGGTCTGATTTTAACCCTTATCTTGCCTGAGCTTGCCGATTTAATAGCGGCCATTTCAATCCCTCTAAGGTCTGATTTTAACCTTTGATCTATTGCCATATCTATAAGGGCTAATCCATTTCAATCCCTCTAAGGTCTGATTTTAACTACTATACAAAACTATAACATTCTATACTAGTTTGCATTTCAATCCCTCTAAGGTCTGATTTTAACCCTCTGCCTCTGGGTGGTTGTATTGGTGTTTTTCCATTTCAATCCCTCTAAGGTCTGATTTTAACCGTTAGACCCTCAGCCTTAAGAAGTCGGATATATTATTTCAATCCCTCTAAGGTCTGATTTTAACCCTCGCTTGTTACCTCCAATACTATAAACTTTCTTAATTTCAATCCCTCTAAGGTCTGATTTTAACTTCTTTAAACCTCAAAAATCAAACATGTTGATTATTATTTCAATCCCTCTAAGGTCTGATTTTAACACCTTTTAAAAAGTAAGGGCCTACCCCACAGTAAAAATTTCAATCCCTCTAAGGTCTGATTTTAACGCTACAAAATGGTACTATTTGCTACCCGGCGGGCGAGATTTCAATCCCTCTAAGGTCTGATTTTAACTTAGCCTGGGGGTTGATTCCTTGATCTATTTTTGATTTATTTCAATCCCTCTAAGGTCTGATTTTAACTTTTTTTTTCTATTTTTTCTATTTTCGATATACTAATTTCAATCCCTCTAAGGTCTGATTTTAACCGTGTTCTTTTAGCCCTCTGTTGATTTCCTGAAAGATTTCAATCCCTCTAAGGTCTGATTTTAACCGGGCGGCGGTGGGGATAAACTCAATATTAAAAGCGCATTTCAATCCCTCTAAGGTCTGATTTTAACTATAATATTCAATTCGACTTTGACGCCTTCGTTAAAATTTCAATCCCTCTAAGGTCTGATTTTAACGAGGATGATTAAAATGGATATTACAATAACATACAAATTTCAATCCCTCTAAGGTCTGATTTTAACAGTTTTACCCCGACGCCATAAGATACCCATTCAGGGATTTCAATCCCTCTAAGGTCTGATTTTAACCCTCCCCAGGGATGCAGTTATAGACGGCGTATATCTTATTTCAATCCCTCTAAGGTCTGATTTTAACCCAGGCCCTCGGCCCTGGCCCGGTTAATAAAATCTGATTTCAATCCCTCTAAGGTCTGATTTTAACTTTTCAAAACTTAATCTGACTCCGTGGTCTAAAAATATTTCAATCCCTCTAAGGTCTGATTTTAACATTTGCTTTAAGGGTCCCAACTACTCCCCCAACTCCATTTCAATCCCTCTAAGGTCTGATTTTAACGTGATTGGTGCACGGGCTGTCTGTTACAGGAGAGGCAGAATTTCAATCCCTCTAAGGTCTGATTTTAACTTTCCTGAACGGAATGTCAAACGAATTGGCAACAATATTTCAATCCCTCTAAGGTCTGATTTTAACCCATTATGTGATTGAAGCTGATAACGCCGTACTCGAATTTCAATCCCTCTAAGGTCTGATTTTAACATTGAACCCATTGAAATCGAAGAGGCGAAAGAACTTATTTCAATCCCTCTAAGGTCTGATTTTAACGTTTGCCCGAGAGATATCTGATTTTTGTGATGATCTATTTCAATCCCTCTAAGGTCTGATTTTAACTGCCCACACGGCTTAATGTATGGAATAGTAAAAAGTATTTCAATCCCTCTAAGGTCTGATTTTAACGGCTTATGTTGCCTTAAGTTGACTTAAGCTAACTTAATTTCAATCCCTCTAAGGTCTGATTTTAACTTTGTGTATGCTTCTGGCTCTGGATCTGGAAGGTATCATTTCAATCCCTCTAAGGTCTGATTTTAACGGCTTATGTTGCCTTAAGTTGACTTAAGCTAACTTAATTTCAATCCCTCTAAGGTCTGATTTTAACCATAAGCCCTTTCTATGTCTCCAAAAGTGCTATGTGATTTCAATCCCTCTAAGGTCTGATTTTAACGGGCATCAGACATTTTTACAGACAAATACGAAGAGAATTTCAATCCCTCTAAGGTCTGATTTTAACGATTTCTCCTCGGACATTTATTCCACCTTCACCCAATATTTCAATCCCTCTAAGGTCTGATTTTAACCCATATAATTAGACAAATTGAAGACACATATGAAAGATTTCAATCCCTCTAAGGTCTGATTTTAACGAGTAATTGACATGGCAACTTATGAAGAATACATGTATTTCAATCCCTCTAAGGTCTGATTTTAACGAACTACTCCATTGACATACCACTCCCACGTATCAAATTTCAATCCCTCTAAGGTCTGATTTTAACTAAAATATTTGAGATGCAAAAGGCAGAAGCACTCGAATTTCAATCCCTCTAAGGTCTGATTTTAACATGTGCATAGCTCTATGTGACCACCTCATCAATGACATTTCAATCCCTCTAAGGTCTGATTTTAACATTATGTGGTAATAACAGTGATGAATTTGAAGATGAATTTCAATCCCTCTAAGGTCTGATTTTAACCTTCTTAGTACGAAACACCGCTCCGCAGATATTTGGCATTTCAATCCCTCTAAGGTCTGATTTTAACACTAACCGCCGAACCATCACAGAGAAGCCAACCCACATTTCAATCCCTCTAAGGTCTGATTTTAACCCGTCAGAGGACGACCCTACGCGGATTATTCCACTGTATTTCAATCCCTCTAAGGTCTGATTTTAACCCGAACTATTCGACGCCGTGAAACTGGAAAAATCAAATTTCAATCCCTCTAAGGTCTGATTTTAACCAACTTTCCTTGATTGGTGCTCAGGCTCGGGTAGTCATTTCAATCCCTCTAAGGTCTGATTTTAACATACAAACATAGAATATAGTGAGTCACCAATGATGCATTTCAATCCCTCTAAGGTCTGATTTTAACATGACGATTCAATTATATGTTTATCTCTGAGACAAATTTCAATCCCTCTAAGGTCTGATTTTAACGAATCACCAAAATAGATAGAGGCGACATGCTACTAAATTTCAATCCCTCTAAGGTCTGATTTTAACTAGATCACAGATAGAAGAATCTACAATAAACAGCGATATTTCAATCCCTCTAAGGTCTGATTTTAACAAACATCTAGAATATTTTTGATATACTCAATTGTTCATTTCAATCCCTCTAAGGTCTGATTTTAACCAAGTAAACTATCAATATCCATAACGTAATATGAATATTTCAATCCCTCTAAGGTCTGATTTTAACTATTGCTCATAGTTATACATCTCCTATATTAAATATATATTTCAATCCCTCTAAGGTCTGATTTTAACTGGTAACGGAACAATGATGAGCGGAGTCGCTAAAATATTTCAATCCCTCTAAGGTCTGATTTTAACTATCTTAAATTGATCATAAATGACATTTTCCGATTCATTTCAATCCCTCTAAGGTCTGATTTTAACAATACCGCTTGGTCCATCTACTTCAAATGTTGCTTCATTTCAATCCCTCTAAGGTCTGATTTTAACTTTAACACCTTTTTAACATGGTGTTTTCGATAACAGGATTTCAATCCCTCTAAGGTCTGATTTTAACCTGATCAACCAAAACATCAAACTCTGACCAAGAATTATTTCAATCCCTCTAAGGTCTGATTTTAACTCGTTTACATCGCCGTTAAAAAAGTCTATTTTTCTAATTTCAATCCCTCTAAGGTCTGATTTTAACAGAGCAGACCACCCCCTCAAAAGTGGCCGAAAAAATATTTCAATCCCTCTAAGGTCTGATTTTAACAATATTAAATCTTTAAAATTCATGATTTCCTCTCCTATTTCAATCCCTCTAAGGTCTGATTTTAACATTATACACCCTCACAACTGGGTCAGACGGTGCCGCATTTCAATCCCTCTAAGGTCTGATTTTAACGTTGTATAATAACAGAGGGTGTAACGGACTGTATTAATTTCAATCCCTCTAAGGTCTGATTTTAACAAAAAATCAAGAGGAATAAAAATGACAGAAATAATATTTCAATCCCTCTAAGGTCTGATTTTAACCCGATCCCGATGACCGCGGTGACATGTTCTTGCTTGATTTCAATCCCTCTAAGGTCTGATTTTAACTCGAGTATTGATAATTCTTATGCAACCGGAAGCTCAAATTTCAATCCCTCTAAGGTCTGATTTTAACCTTCAACTGACACCTACGAGGGCAGCGACTTAAAGATTTCAATCCCTCTAAGGTCTGATTTTAACGTTCGGCATTGGCGTAAATGCTGAAGCAGGAAACACATTTCAATCCCTCTAAGGTCTGATTTTAACCAAAAAGCAAGTGAAAAATTAAAAGAACAAGACATAGAATTTCAATCCCTCTAAGGTCTGATTTTAACCGGAAAGTTAATAGAATCCCTTTTTTATGGTGTTTTATTTCAATCCCTCTAAGGTCTGATTTTAACACATTTACCACCATCAACTATACCTAAATTAATAATATTTCAATCCCTCTAAGGTCTGATTTTAACTTTGCCACTGATCTTTACAAGTTTAATCTGTTTTTCATTTCAATCCCTCTAAGGTCTGATTTTAACCGATTTTAATAGATTTTTGAATATCCTTTATATCATATTTCAATCCCTCTAAGGTCTGATTTTAACACGGCCCATGCCTAAGCCAAATAGAAGCAAGAAATCATTTCAATCCCTCTAAGGTCTGATTTTAACATTGCTTTCTGCAAGCGTGCGCATTTCTTCTACAGAATTTCAATCCCTCTAAGGTCTGATTTTAACGACTATGAACTGCACATAGTGAGGTAAAATATAGTTATTTCAATCCCTCTAAGGTCTGATTTTAACACTGTCCTTGATCTGCTCCCCGTTGATGATAACAGAATTTCAATCCCTCTAAGGTCTGATTTTAACGATCTTGGTGTGAAGTATACGTTGAAGGAAGATTTGATTTCAATCCCTCTAAGGTCTGATTTTAACCCACCTCAGACGCTATCCGGGTGATACAAAAACAGAATTTCAATCCCTCTAAGGTCTGATTTTAACAAGTCTATTCAGCTAACTCATTGGCACCTAATCCAAATTTCAATCCCTCTAAGGTCTGATTTTAACCCTGCATAAACTGCGAGTACACCCTTTTCTATTAAACATTTCAATCCCTCTAAGGTCTGATTTTAACGTGTTTGTAGTTTCAGCCTGTTTTAGGCCAGTGTAATATTTCAATCCCTCTAAGGTCTGATTTTAACCTGCCTCTCTCGTAGAATGCTTTTGTCCTTTTCTCCATTTCAATCCCTCTAAGGTCTGATTTTAACGAGTAATTGACATGGCAACTTATGAAGAATACATGTATTTCAATCCCTCTAAGGTCTGATTTTAACAATCAAGAATACCGCCGATGTCGAATACCAATGTACATTTCAATCCCTCTAAGGTCTGATTTTAACCATTTATGTCCATTGAGTTGATAAATAAAATATCTATTTCAATCCCTCTAAGGTCTGATTTTAACGGATGATTACAAAAGAGACTCCAGTTGAACTAGAGAATTTCAATCCCTCTAAGGTCTGATTTTAACCCTTCTGCAGAAACTCGGTATTTTCAGATACCTGACATTTCAATCCCTCTAAGGTCTGATTTTAACTCAGCACTTGCATTTTGAGTCGAAGCTTCTGCCTTATTTCAATCCCTCTAAGGTCTGATTTTAACTGTTATCGTCCGTTACTTACGTTAACTTAAGACCAGATTTCAATCCCTCTAAGGTCTGATTTTAACTAATTATCAGGATTGTGATAGAAAGGATTGACATGTATTTCAATCCCTCTAAGGTCTGATTTTAACAACATGAGCATTTTTGTCCAGTATGCCACCACTACATTTCAATCCCTCTAAGGTCTGATTTTAACCGTAGGAAACGGAAACCTTATTTCTGCACTTTCAAAGCTATTTCAATCCCTCTAAGGTCTGATTTTAACGTATCATTGTAGTTTACTCCTAAAACCTTATGATTAATTTCAATCCCTCTAAGGTCTGATTTTAACTGAACTTGCAGCAGGAACACAGACTATAATTAAGAAATTTCAATCCCTCTAAGGTCTGATTTTAACTCCTTCCTGCTTTCCTATAAGATATTGAATAGATTCATTTCAATCCCTCTAAGGTCTGATTTTAACATGTAAACGACTTTTTGAAACACCTTGCCGGAGCATATTTCAATCCCTCTAAGGTCTGATTTTAACATGTAAACGACTTTTTGAAACACCTTGCCGGAGCATATTTCAATCCCTCTAAGGTCTGATTTTAACCCTGTATCAATGCTGCCAACTGCCCTATAACAGATTTATTTCAATCCCTCTAAGGTCTGATTTTAACTACCATCAGTGGTAACTTTATACTCTTTATCTCCTAATTTCAATCCCTCTAAGGTCTGATTTTAACATTGAAACCTGTCTACAGTAAGTCTTTTGACGACGAATTTCAATCCCTCTAAGGTCTGATTTTAACAAGAAAAGCGTCAAAGTACATAGCTAAAGTGTATTAATTTCAATCCCTCTAAGGTCTGATTTTAACTGAAACTCTATCTCAAGAGCTTCTGTGACCATTCCAATTTCAATCCCTCTAAGGTCTGATTTTAACATGTACGCACTTGATAAGGTATGCTCCTATATATTTATTTCAATCCCTCTAAGGTCTGATTTTAACCCGGCAGCGGCACAAACAAGGCTGTCTACAAACTCACATTTCAATCCCTCTAAGGTCTGATTTTAACTAAGCCAATTTTGGCCCATTTTAAGGTATTTTTGCTTTTGATTATTGAAATGGCAAAAAGTGTCGGGAATTGTCCTGGTATTGTTTTATTGATGGAAAATAAGAATTTATACTATTTTAATTCAACTCTCTGGCTATAAAATGGAATTCTGGATTTCGGGGAACGTTAATTTGGTTGGAGGTATATAAAGATCCACGAAAAATCAGATAATTGAATCAATTTCAGCTTTTCTGGTACCCAATTCTTCAATGCCAAGATACTTTTTGTCCCTTACGTGATAAATAAATATGCAGTCCAGATCATCGTCTATCAGTTCCTTCAGTCTGGAACGCACTTTCATATACTCTGCTTTAGTAAGTTCGCCTTCAAAAACGCTGTTTTGCACCCAGTTAAGATATTGCTTCAGGAAAATACGGATTTTGTTTAACCTTTCTATTCCCGCATCATAGACAATAATCACGTACATTTTACCACCACATTACAAGAGGCTTATATTCTTCATCGCCAAGAACGTGCTTTGATAATTTGTAAAGCTCCAGCCGGATGAGACGCTTATATGATACATTGCGCTTCAAACCTTTGTGTTTGATAGTCGTACCTAACTTATCGTTATACCCCTGCAAGAATATCTTCTTGCCTTTCTCACTCAGCAACATATCTCCGATCTCACCCCTGAAGCAGTTATCATCCAGCATATTCTTGTTTACGAGTTTCAATATGACCCTGTCAATGATAATCGGTTTGAATATTTCACTGACATCAAGAGCAAGTGAAAAACGACGTTCAAAAGGTTCGTGAAGATAGGAGATGGTAGGATTTAGCTGGGTATTATAGATCTCTGAAAGCACTGTAGTATACATCAATGAATTGCCGAAACTGATGAGTGTATTCATTTTATTTCCCGGTGGGCGGCGTGTACGTGTAACTATCCGATATTCCTCCGGAAATATCTCATCAAGGGCACTGTAGTAGATATTGCGTATCCGCCCTTCCACGTTCATCATCTGTGGTATTGAAGAGGATGATTCCGGAAGGCAGAGTATCTCCGCTTCGATTGAATCTATGTATGCGTCCATGCTTTCCTGAATATCGTCTCTGTTTCTCGAATAATATCTCAGGTTCTTGAGAATATTACTGCAAGCCCCTTCAATGAATTTTCTGCCGAGTGACTTGCGCTTCTCTTCATCAAGATAATGAGATGCCTGCTGTATCACAAGATCACCGCTGATCAATGTCTCCCGTGGGTACATGCTGCCTTCATAGAAACCGTAGTAGTTGAAGAAGTGTATCGGGATCCCGTTCTTTGAAAGGTATGACACGACACCTGATGAGAATGATAGTTTTCCGTATGCGTAAACAGAATAAATCTTGTTTACAGGTAAAGCGCGTTTACCTTCTTTGTTTTCAAAATAGACTGTGTTTTGCTTTCGCTTTAAGATCCCGTCCTGAAGGATATAGTAGTCTGTTCTCATCGTGTTTCCCTCTTCTCAACATAGTAATATGAAATAATGTCAATCCTCATTCCCTTCTCCGCAAAAGCAGAACTCGAAATAAGCACACTTAGGACATATACGCATGCGTTTAGGATGCGGCATTCTGCCAGTAACGATCTCTTCAATGCCCCTTATGTCCTCCTCAATACTCTTTTCCCCATCTGGTGTCAGTTCCACTTCTCTTATCTGGTTCAGCAGGGGATAGTTCATGACACCTTTTCCTTCAACACCTCTTTTTTTGAGATAATAAAGATAATACAGCATCTGACGCAGGTGAGCATCCTCCATCTTTTTTGTCTTCTTGATCTCGTGCAGCTCCATGACACCATTACGTTGCTTCACAAAGTCGATGCTGATGGTGTTGTCGATGGTGATGTCCTTTTTTTTCTTGCTGTAACGCTCTTCATGCAACAGTTTGCCGATATTGACGTTCTCGTGCTCATGCTCAAGTGCGATGTTGTGGGAGAAGAGCCATAGTTTGGTGTGGCAGATATGGTAGTAGTTGATTTTGACACCGGTTATTTTCATGTGGGACGATATAGAAGGAATTTCCGATCTTGATTCTAGTTTTTGGTTTTTATTTGAATCCGGCACGTTATCACAAACTAACTATCTATTGATCATTTAAAGTTTCAAAAAAAATTATTTAGATAATTACTCCGCATGATTGATTATCCATTAATTCTTTAATTTCAAGTACATTTAATCCATCCTCAAAAGAATAGAATTTTGAAAATTTGTGGGTTGATATAATGAGATCGAACTTATCGTCTACTTCAATAAATCCTTCTTTTTCCAGATAATCACGTAAATTCGTATTATAATTTTTAATATTATTTATGGATATAATAAATTGATTGAGTAGGCTTGTAATTTTCCGTATAATATAGATATTTTCAAACTTATTAGTAGTTGTAATTATGTCTTTCCAGACCATGTATATATTTTTTGTGATTAGCATTCCATCAGAAATGATTCTTCGGTTTGCTGTAAATTTTAGAATATCTGGATCAGATAGTAAAGATTTTATTTTGCCAATATCATACTTGGACAAGCCGTCAAGTAAAATAGAATCACAAATAAATATATCAATTTTTTCAAGTTTAGTATCAATGATATCGATTTCATTGCTTAAAGACTGGTAATGAAGTTCAGCAATCTTTCTATTCACTGAAGAAAAACTATCATTGGCTATTTTTTTGACCTCGTCTGAAAGAGTGGAATAATAATTGTTGAACTGCTTAAATGCTATTATTTCTTCTTCATTTATTGATGACTTGTCTAGCAAAATAGTATATCGTTTTTGATTGCCGTATATTCTTTTTGAATCTGCAATACGATTTTCTTTGTACTTAATAATGAAAAGCTTGGATTTTTTAGATTTATCACCACTACATTCTCTGTTAATTCTACCTGATACCTGTTCTATACTATCCAAAATAGAATAATCTCTTATTCCAAAATCACAATCTATATCCACACCAGCTTCAATTGATTGTGTGGAAACAATTATGATTCTCTCATCATTATCTTTATCTTTTATTTCTTCGATCATCTTTTTGCGTCGAAGATTGGAAGTGGTACTGTTCAAAAGATAAAACGAGAAGTCATCAAAATATTCATCAAACTTAAGTTCTTCATATACTTTTGCTGAAGTTGCAACCAGATTTAGAGTAATGAGAATTTTTACGGACCCTGTTACGTAATTATTTTCAATTTCGTTAATTAGTATATCTTTGATACCATCAATATCATTCACATCTTTTCTAAAGATTACTTTATTTCTTTTAAAAACCGGATGATTATAATATTTCTGTGCATTATCTATCAGTTGTGCAGCATTAGAATCATCTATAAAGTAATTGATATCAGGAAGAGTTGCACTCATAATAATATAATAAATATTCAACGATTTGCTTGTTTCTTTTATAAAATTGTAAAAAGTACGTATATTCCTATCACTTAATGTCTGAATTTCATCGATTATTACAACACTGTTACACAAACTGGCAATTTTGTAACGATTGTTGCCATGCGTTTTAATGAAACAATTGAAAAAATTGACGTTGGTGACTACATTTACGCAATTATTTAAGAAATTATCATCCTGAATTATTTTAATTTTCTTAAAATAGGATACTTTAGTGTCTTCATTCTCGTTGAACTTATCGATATAAGACCGTGAATAAATATCAGAAACTGTACCTAATCTGTCTGGAAAGAGTGATTCGTGAAACAAAGAACTTTCTATAACACTATAATTTTGCTCAATTATATTGATAAACGGAAATACATAAAAAATTCGTTTAATAGTATCATCATTTTCAAGTATCTTTAAAGCTAGATTCATCGAAATGTTTGTTTTCCCGCCACCTGTTGGCACTGTCAGCATGAATATTTTATGATCTTGCTGCAACAAATGCTCCATATTGGTGC
Source organism: Methanolobus zinderi (assembly GCF_013388255.1). NCBI lineage: Archaea > Methanobacteriati > Methanobacteriota > Methanomicrobia > Methanosarcinales > Methanosarcinaceae > Methanolobus > Methanolobus zinderi. The sequence continues at coordinate 2,189,139 of NZ_CP058215.1, read as the reverse complement.
TACATTCAGCAAGTATTTCCTTTCTTATTTCATTTATGTCATAACAAGATTCAAGGTTGACAGAGGACATGGCATCTATATTTCTATTATATGGAATCATCGAATATGATTTCGCCATTTTTTCATGAATCTCACGATCTATTACGTTCAATTCATACATAGAATCCAGTGATTTAGAATAATGCAAGGTAGAATAGGAATCGCTAAGTACAAGTAGAGAATAAGATAGTTTCACAAAAAGAAACATTTTTTGCCAATCATATTCTTTCCAGAAAAAATCATCTTTTGATTGTTCAGAAATTGGAATTTCTTTAATTCCTACTTCATGAATTATTTCCTCTATGATTTTTCTCTCATCTAAGCTCTCATCACAATTTGTAGAAAAATCACTGAGTCTTGTATGATGCTTTGAAACAATAGTGGCAGCTAAATAAATTGGCCCCTCAAAATCCGGATATTTATCCAAAAGATATGAACTCAATATTCTGTCTGAAAAAAAACTATGTTTGCTGTTAGCTGACTTTTTCTTATTATGTACTTTGATCTGTTGAAAATTAGGGTTTAGTTTTCCAATATCATGATAATAGACCATATAAAGCAAAATCTGCTTTACTGATACTCTATTTTTTTCGCCGAATAATTCATCTATAAAATTGTCAAAAATTGGTTCAAGCCCTAATTTATCAACTATATACAGAAAATATTCTCCACATAACCGGGAATGGTCTTCTAATAATTCAAGATTATTGTCTTTTTTATGTGCAGAAAAATAAGTATTTGATGGAAAAAGGCTTTTGTCAATTGTATCAAAAAGTACTTTGAAAGTATCAGAACACATAATATACACTTCCTTCTGATACAATACAATTATCTGGATTTTTTAATTCGACCTTTGTTTCACTTTGCGGAATTGCCATTAAACAATAGACATACTTGAACATTTCATCAAAATCTATGGGGAGTAATTCCATTTTTAAATAACGAGTTGTTTCTTTTGATAATTCATCAAAAGGAAATATGCTAGAGCAAACAACCCTTTTTTCAGAGTTTATTTCATAATCGTTTAATGAAATATACTCTATATTAGCAAAGAATTCATTTTTACCTAAATATATTGGAAATACACTTTTATTTTGAATTATATGTTCAATGATCTGGGCATGAAGCGGATCATTTTCATTTAATATTAATCCTATTTCATAATCTGGATCTTGAATTATTTGCTCATTAATCATCACATTAGGAGAACCCGAATCAACTCTATTATTTAGAAAGCTATTGAGACTATTATATGTAACTACAAATTTTTTATTAGCTGAGCTATTAGGTTTGATGAACACTTTTAAGTCAGATAATCTTGAATAGAATTCAGGATAAGTGCTAGAATTTTTATATCCATTAAGACCTATAAGTGAACCAATAATTCCTAATAATTGTGGCTTTGGAATAATAGAATACGTATTTCTAAAGCGATTGCTAATTGGTTGATTGAAATGAGCAAACGTCCCATGCAGTCTAAAGGTAAGTAGTTTATTTGAATTCTCAGGACCTTTCGCATTTGTTGATGAAAAAGATTCAAGTGTTGTATTCAATAGAATCACCTGAATTTGTTGAAGAATTATCAATCTGAAAGACCGATATTCTCAACTTTATTGCTGTATTGCTCAAGTGAGTCTTTATTAATTCCATCAGCAATTATCCCATAGACTTTTGAATAATCCACAATAACATTTCCATCTGATTCATACACACTGACTTGTGAATTCAGGTTATTGAAAATGTGGTTATTCTTATTTTCAAACCAGATCATGCTTACTGTTTCACAGCCAAACATAGTTGTGGAATTTACACCGCCCACCGAATACTTCAGAGCATTTTTTAACTTTTCAATATCGGCATCAGATATATCAATTCCTTGTTTTTGAGCAGAGTTCATGTTTAGACAAATATCATACACATAGTAAACATCATCTGCCCTGGATTCTGAACCTATGGTCGTCTGTTGGCTCTCTTTGCTATTTTCATTTGGGTTTCTATACGGGGATAGTATGTCAGATGAATAGATACTCGAATTTTCAAAGCAATTTATACCATAATTTATTTGGCAGGGACCTGTGATAGAAATGTTTTTATCAACTGCAAAAACAACACCAAAAAGACGAACATCAATAAATGACTTCAAATCCTCCATTACTTCGATTTCACTTTTTGGAATCGATTTCTTTCCACACTTTTCCAGATAATTTTCTTTTAATGTAAGGTATCTTAGGACAGCTCCGTCTTTTGTTTCATGTTCTTTCTTTGTCCTTTGAACAAAAACAGTTTCATCACTAGAAAGATATTCTCTTATACAATATTTTAATGTTTTATCCGTGGCAAATATTCTTCCATTTGGTAATCTTCTTGGCAAACCATCAAAACCTGCATTAAAACTTGCATTTTTTGCGTTTATAACTACTAGCCCATTATAATTCATTCAGATTCCTCCTGTTGTAATTCACTTTCATCTCCTTCCTTTTTTGAATAAAATAGATAGTTTTTATCAAAGTAACCTGTATATAATGGAATCTTGTTGTCATCGTATGATTTGCTAAATTTAAATGCAAGTACACCGCTCATCATGTTGTGGAATTTACGGTTCCCATCAAGATACTCATTATGTGAATATTTTTCAAGAACTGTTATCAATTTCTTTTTTAATATTTCCATATTATGTACATTCATAGTATATTTGGTAAAAAGATCTAATGTGTTTTGTCCTTTTGAAACTTGAAGCAAATAATAGAATATCTGTCCCATGCAGTAACTTGCTTCAAAGTCGTTTTCTATTTCAAATAAATCATTTCCATCCATTTTTTCTTTCAATGACATATATTCTGTAATAGTATCTTCTCCTTTTTGTTCCATAGACAAATATTTGTAATAAATAGTAAGGAAAAAACGAATTTTGTTAGGTCTAATCTTTAATTCATCACGTAATGCAGGATTTTTTATCATTTCAGAGAGAAGTTCTGTAAATAGTTTGGTATAAATCCTGTCTTCAAACAATGAATTGTTTTGGAAATAAACATAGTTGCAAATGGGAGAATTATATTCTATTAGCTTTAATTTTAAAAATGGAGGAAGATTTTTCATCAATTTTGAAGGATCAGTTTCAAAAAGAGAACCAACAAGATTATTATTAAACAGTAGATTTAGCTCTCTTAAAAAAATAGACTTATCTCTTTGATTTTGAATATGTGTGATTTCGCTGTCCTTACCCTTTGAAGGTAGGTTTTTTAATGTTGAATATATGGGCAAATCCACAACATTGATAAAATCCTCATTTTGAAGTTCATAATCGAAATTGCTGACATATACAAATTTGACATTCTCTAACTTAGGGTCTGTAAGTATCATCACATAGTCAAATTCCTGAAAACGGTTTGATTTATACAGCTTATTTAGCATTTTCAATATTCCAAGCGGTTTGGATGAATAATTCTTATACTCACTGCTTGTAACATTTATAGAAGTAGGGAACACATATTTATAAAATTTGTATGCTTTGAGGTATTCAAAAAAATTGTGTAGTTGTTTTGCACATTTACCACAAATATTAAAATTTTCTGGATTTTTTGATTTAAGATTTGTTTTATATCTGGTAGGATGTCTTAGCAAATACTTTCTACTTTTTTGAAGATCAAATAAATTTCCTTGAGCTAACATATAAAGTTGTTCGTGTGAGCCACAACAATCACATTCACTTACAAAGGTTTTATATTTCAAAAGTTTATTCAAAGTATAAGCTGATACAGCATCAATGTATGAATTGACATCTTCTTTGTTACTCAAAAAAATGATATAATCATTCTGTCCTAAACCATAATGATTATCAGGATTTATATTGTTGAAATTACGAAAGACATTGTATACATTGTCACAGAGATATAAAAAGGGAGTGTATAAATCAATTTCAGAAGCTGCTTTTTTAAAATTGTCAATTTTTTCAGCTGGGATTTCTATGATGATATTATCATTTGAATATTTTCTAGCCTTGTTATTCTCATCTTTATCAATAAAAGCATCCGTTATTTTATAATGAGTTAAGGAATGACTCAATAATGCATTGTTACCACCAATGTTATTGCTTGAGTTGCGGGTTGGACGAATAAAGTTTTCGGATTTAAAATACTTCGAACCATAAGCTTCAAGCCAAGGTCTTCGATCAAATTCATCTTCCAGATTAGCAGGGTCAATTAGAAACGGCTCATCGGATATCTCTGGAGGAATAATCAATGCTTTTGTTTTTCCGATCCTTTGATCTGATGTTTGGCTATTCAGCAAAGTATCATATTCATCTTCTGAAAACAAATTTACAATAAAATTATACATTTTTTCTCCCCGAACAAGATGAAATTAATTTGATAATTAAAGAATGATAAATAGTACTAAATAAACTTTTATTAAGTCCAGTGAAACGATTCACTCCACAACCCCCAGACACCCGAATCCCATTGCATTTTTCTCGCCCAGTCCGGCATCATAGGCGAACTTCACAAGTTCTGGACTTGCCTCTAGTTTCATAGTCAACAGACTGCATCTTCTGAAGCTGTTACCTATGGACACGCGTTTTGGTTTGAAGTTCTTCACATCCAGTATCTCGAAAAAATCCTGTTCTACCTTTTTTCCGTGGTACTGCTCATATCTGGAAGTGAGATTTGTGTGGAGATTCTCGTAGAACTTGGCGTCCTTTGGATAAAGGTCGAACTCAGCAAGCTTTCCATCTTTTTTCCTCATGGTCTTCACATATAAGGGGGATAGAGTTGTGAACTTACAGGTATCCGAAAAATCTTTTTGTGGCAGAACCTCCGCACTTTCAATTATGAAATTTGCTTTTTTGCCTTTTCCGAGGTAAAACTCAGGTTCCATGAGCAGTCCTTCTGTGAAACTGCGAATAAATTCGGAATCAGGTGATGATATGAAAAAATGGGCTCTGGTGAAATTCAGACCCTGTTTAGCCTTGATCCGGTCTTCGATCACAAGATTTGAAAATGTATAGAATTTGAATCCCTGGTGACTGTGAAGCTCATTTGCAAGACTGATATTGGCATTGGCAAGGCGTTTGTATAACATTGACGCAATGCCGTACTGGTAATCATAATGGATAGGATTTGACGATGTCTTTCGAATAGTTATTTTGCATCGCATACTCTATATGACAAAGCAATATTATTTATATGTTACGAAAAAAGCCTATTATATGTCCTGCTTTTTTTTTACCTTTCTTACTGCGTGAATATCCGGACTAATTTGTTTTCAATATCCTTCATTTTATCTTTATCCACTACTCCCGTTTTTGTGAGGATCATATCCTCTGCCAGGGTCATGATCATATTGGCTTTGACAAAACTTGCCCTTGGCAGCGAACCCTCTGCAAAGTCCTCCTTTGTCAGGGATACCGCATATTCATCTTTGCGTGCCTGCTGACTCGTGATCTGGGAAACAATTACGTTCGTGCCTCTTGGATGTGCAACCACCAGTACGGGACGTGTTTTGCTTGCCGTCATATCCGTGTAAGGAAAAGGAAGGACAACAACATCTCCTTTTTTGTACCTTGGAGGCATTGTTCTCAATCCTTCTTTTTGCGCTGGTATTCTGCTGCATGCTCAAGCAGGTTTTCCCAGGCTTTATCCTCTTCAGGGCTGTCCCACTCCTCTTCAAATGCCGTTTCTGACATCAGGGCGCACTCCATTTTTTCCAGTACATAGGAGAGCGGACGGATCTCCATATGGTCGGTGTATGCCACCACCACTGCCTGTGTTCCTTCGGGAAATGTTGTTTTGCGAAGCTCCTTTGGAATCACTATCTGGCCTTTACCTGATACGGTCACTTCCCTGAAGCCGACTATAGTATCCATAATTTCATTCCTCAACATGTAAGATGTGTTCTTACGTAAGATTCCATCTTACACCAGTTTGATCGCCGGGAATATATTGATTTTGATTGCAAAAACAAATCTGCGTTTAGGAGTATAACGAGAATTTGCAAAAATATTTTGTAATACCAGCTTACGTCAAAAATAGTAAGAAGCCCCGGGCGTGATTTGAACACGCGACCTAGTGATTACAAGTCACTCGCTCTGCCGGGCTGAGCCACCGAGGCATCTGTGAATAAGTATTCCGCATCTATTTATGCGATGCACTCCCTTACATATCATTATCGCAGATAAATTTTATGGTAATACTTCCGGAGATAATCCATGTGGCGTGAAATATCCAGGATCGGTAAAAAACTTGTGGACACAGGTCTTGTGGAATCACACTTCGGTAACATCAGTGTGAGGATAGGGAACCGCATGCTTATCACGCGAAGCGGATGCGCACTTGATGAGATCACAGAGGACGGTGTCGTGGAGGTCGTGCTCGATGGGACCTGTGCCCTTGATATGATCGCATCCTCCGAGGCAATTGTGCATCGTGCAATCTACAGGAACACACCTGCACTTGCCATCGTACATGCCCACTGTCCCTTTGCGGTGACCCTGTCCCTGCTTGCAGAGAATGATATGATCGAACCCGCCGACAGTGAAGGGCAGTATTTCCTGGGGGAGATCCCTGTTGTCATGGGTGGTATCGGCTCTGATGAACTTGCAGACAACCTCTCTTCTGCACTTGCTTCCCACAGGGCTGCAGTAGTCTACAGTCACGGGACGTTTGCAATCGGGCGCGTACTGGATGAGGCATATGTTATGACCACCCAGGTGGAGCACTCCTGCAAGATCAGATACTGGTATGATCTGGCACGTAAATGACGTATCCTGTTTTTTAGACCTCTGAAAGACTTCGCCATTATTCGGTTCTTATATAAAATCTTATATATTATGCTCTGTTTCCTGTTATCACCCGGAAAACATTAAATCAAAAAAGAGTTCTTTTAGTACAATATTCATGACTTCCAATGCTCTAAGACCCCTTGCCCTCAAATATCTGGAACCAATGGCAAAAATCACTGCAAATGCCGGTGTAACACCCAATGCCATTTCCATGCTTTCTCTTATTTTTGCAGTAGTATCTGGTGTATTGTTCTATTATTCCGATGCAAATCCCATCATTGTGATGGCTGCAGGTTTGATGGTAGCACTGAACTCACTGCTTGATGCAATGGACGGGATCATGGCACGCTACCTTTCAGTTGCAAGTGCCAAGGGTGACTTTCTGGATCACGTGATAGACCGCTATGCAGATGTCTTTATCATATGCGGTATCTTCTTTGGTGGCTATGTGGACTGGATGATAGGCGTTGTGGCGATCGTGGGCGTCCAGATAACAAGTTATCTCGGAACACAGGCTCAGGCACTCAATCTCGGACGCTACTATGGCGGGATAATCGGCAGGGCTGATCGTCTTATATTTATAATGCTGGCTTCCCTGATTTACGTGATATCACCTGTACAAGTTTACGGACTGTCATCGCTTGGCTGGGTTATAGTTATCATCGCAGTGGGAAGCCATATAACAGCTTTCCAGAGGATAGCCCATATATGGAAGCAACTCAGTCTGTAAACAGCTTTCAGGGATACTTATTACCCTCATAAGCAAAATAAACTCAGGAGTAAAATCTCTCTTATGGATGAAAGATTCGAATATCTGGAACATACGGCTGATGCAAAGTTCAGGGCATATGGCAAAACACTCGAGGAAGCCTTTGAGAACGCAGCTTTTGCCATGTTCAATGTAATGATAGACACCGACACCGTGGAGAATAAAGTCTCACAGGAGATCGAGCTGAGCTCGGAGGACATCGAAGCTCTTCTTTTCAACTGGCTCTCGGAACTCCTCTTCGTATTCGAGGTCGAGACAATGGTATTCGGTAACTTCATTGTTGACAGGGTGGAAGAGGACAACGGAGGCTGCCGAATATACGCAAAAGCTATTGGTGAGGATATCGACCTTTCCAGACATAAGTTTGATACCGAGGTCAAGGCCGCAACCTACAACGACATGAAGGTCGAGAAAACACCACAGGGCTGGATGATACAGGCAACGGTGGATACCTGAGATATAACATTGATCTTTTTCAATTCAGGTTATGATATCTGCCGTCAGTGTCTGTCTTCTGTTCACATAGGTTTTTACTTGAGATATCATCAACACATTCATACGTACACAATCATATAGTTCGGCTTATAGATTTCATCACAGAGGAAAAATCAGATGTCAGATGAGAATGAAACTTCGGTCTTCGATGTGCTCAAACGTATCAGTGATAATGAATGGGAGGTGCCCGTAGGATTCAAACCGGGGATGAACGTTCCCGGCCGCATCTTTGTCTCGGAGTCGCTTCTTAATATGCTTGAAATGGAAACTCTCGGGCAGGTGGCGAATGTAGCCACCCTGCCGGGGATACAGAAATACTCCATGGCCATGCCGGATGCACACCTTGGTTATGGTTTTTCCATCGGCGGTGTTGCTGCATTCGATAAGGAGACCGGCATAATAAGTCCAGGTGGAGTAGGTTTTGATATCAATTGCGGAGTGCGGCTCATAAGATCCAATTTATCCGAGCAGGATGTACGTCCGAAGCTCTCAGAACTGCTGGATGACCTCTTCAAGGCGATTCCCACAGGTGTGGGATCCAAGAGCAGGCTCAGGGTTACGGATGCCGAGCTGGAAGACATCTTCGTGCATGGTGTACAGTGGGCGGTGGAAAACGGTTACGGTGTAGAAGCGGATATCGCACATTGTGAGAGTAAGGGACAGATGCCGGGAGCCGATCCGTCCAAGGTAAGTGCAAAGGCCCGCAAACGCGGAAGACCTCAGATAGGAACCCTGGGAAGTGGAAATCATTTCCTTGAGGTCCAGTATATCGATAAGATATATGATGAAGAGGCTGCTGCTGCCATGGGACTCAAGGAAGGACAGGTCACTTTCATGGTACATTGCGGCTCACGCGGTGCGGGTCACCAGATATGTACCGATCACTTGCAGATACTTACCAGCGCTTCGAAAAAATATAACATATCCCTCCCTGACAGGCAGCTTGCATGTGCTCCGGCCCAGTCCCAGGAAGCACAGGATTATTTCAAAGCAATGGTGTGTGCGGCCAACTATGCGTGGGTCAACAGGCATGTGATCATGCACTGGGCCCGCGAGATATTCGAGAGCCACTTTGCAAATGACTTCTGTGATCTTGGTCTTGACCTTGTCTATGATGTGGCACACAATATCGCCAAGCTTGAAGAGCATAAGATCGACGGAAAGAACACCGAGGTGTACGTACACAGGAAAGGAGCCACACGTGCGTTCCCGCCGGGCCATCCTGACCTGCCCGAAGATTATCTTGATCTGGGCCAGCCAGTCCTGATACCCGGAAGTATGGGAACACCTTCTTATGTGCTGTGCAGCACGAAGGATTCCATGGAGATCAGCTTTGGCAGTGCATGTCATGGTGCAGGCCGTGTCATGAGTCGCAAACATGCCAAAAAGGAGTTGCGTGGTGAGGACATACGCGATGAGTTAAGCTCCAGGGGTATACAGGTCAGGGCCACACAACCCTCGCTGATAGCTGAAGAAGCACCGGCGGTCTATAAATCCAGCAGTGAAGTAGTGGATGTAGTTCATGATCTTGGTATTGCCAGGAAGGTTGCCAGGCTCCTGCCAATGGGAGTTATAAAAGGCTAAACCTCTCTTCTTTTCTTCATTTTTCTCTTCTAAAAACAAGGAAAGCAAAAAAAGAGACTTTGCAGTCCCTGTAATTTAAAACCAGTAAGAATGAGCAATGAGGAAGCGGGATATGTTTGAGGGGATGAATGGTTTTGCTTGGTTACAGTTACTATACCTTTGAATACAGCTACAAGCAGTTAGCCCGCTTCCTCAGCTTATAATTAGTCATTATTATATATAAATCTGTTCGATATTCTTTAAATACGATTTTTGTACCTGTCCGGGATATTCTCTCCCACGGACCGCTATCAATTTAATGCTTATCCATTATTTAGCATCTATGCCAGATATCGAGAAAAATCTTAAAAGAGTACGTGTTATGGCGGACTTCCAGTTTGGAAAAGGCTGTGGAAATGCCCTTTTCCCGGATGATGTCACTTTCAGGCTTTCAAAGACCAAACGAGTACGGCAGGTCTTTAAGGAAGATGAGCACATCGCAACAGTCAGGGCAAAGGACGGTATGCTAACCCTTGGTATGGAAGGTGCCCGTGCGCTTCATGATTATTTCCCTGCACCTGCAAGGCGTGTTGTTATTTGTGAGGATGCGGTGCCCTTTGTGGCAAATGGTAAGACCACTTTTGCCAAACATGTCCTGTCCCTTGATCCTGAACTTCGTGCAGGTGACGAGGTGGTGGTTGTAAGCGAATCCGATGACTTGCTTGCAACAGGCCAGTTGCTTTTCTCTCCGGGTGAGGTTGCTGATCTGGACAGAGGGGCGGCTGTTGATGTCAGACGTGGCAGGGACCAGTCATAATATAAATAACAAACAAGATGTTTAAAGGATAAAATTAAAATAATATCAAGCCGATAAAAATGGACAATAGCAGCGATGCCTTCAAAAAAAACTAATCCGTCTCCGGAGCGTGAGAATATAGAAGAGGAGTTTTTCAAAACTTTTATCGTTCCGGATAAAACCAGAATGGAAGAACATACGATAGTGGTAGACGGAGACATCATTATCGGTAACCATTCTGATATCAGGTACGGTGTGATCTCAAATTCTTCCATACTGGGAGAAAGGGTTCAGCTTGCCGGTGATCTCATATCAAGATCTGATGTCAGGGTCGATATCTGGTCACAGATCGGGGGGAACGTCAAGACCGATGCAAACGCCTATATCGGTGAGTTCGTTTCCATAGATGGTAAGCTTGTTGTAAAAGGTGACCTCGATATTGGCAATGATGTCAAGATCAATGGCGGTTTCGAGGCAAAGGGCTGGATTGTTGTACGTAACCCTATTCCGGTCATAGTCTATCTCTTCCTCTACATCAGTGAACTCTTAAGACTTGGTAAGGACGAAGAGGTTGAGAAGGCATTGGAAGATCTCTTTGATGATGAAGAGCTTGAGTCCATCGGTGTTAACAGCATGATAGTCCCGAATGGTTCCAAGATCTCCATGGACGCTATCAGGGTGCCTTCAAAGGCGGTTATCGGAAGCGATTGCCGGCTGGTTGGTAACATCCGTGCCACCTCACTGGAAATGGCTGACGCTACCACCCTTTACGGAAGTATCCGTACCATCCAGGACGTAAGACTGGGTCAGAAGAATATTATTCACGGGAATATCGTTTCCAGGGGTACGGTCTACATTGCAGAAGAGACTCATATACTGGGTGAGATCAATGCCCAGTCGATAAAGATACATGAGAGCGCACGTGTTGACGGTGTCATGCGCGCACCTGACGGAATAGTGTTCGAAAGAGAGGAAGAAGAGGTTCTGAACGAAAAAGAACTGATGGAACTGAATGTTTGAAAAATGTTGAGATACCGATATTAAAAATGCATCTGAGGGGATGGTTATGAATTCGATTGGAGTATTCAACTTTCTGGATTTTGCGACCAGACTGGGTATTGTTGTGGTCGCGCTATTAATTTCCAACTTACTGGTAAGGATCGACGCGGATGTGATCCGCTCACGAATATACGTTTCTTTTAGCAAGATTAAAAGGTACTTCTTACTTATGACGATCGGTTTTCTGCTGTATCTGTCCGAGGCTTACGTCAGCATCAGTGAACCGGTTGCAGTGGCAAGCGGGCAGTATAATACGTTTACGGGAATCGCGCTTGCAACATTTCAGGCACTGGTCCTGGTCTTCCTTGTGAATCTCTATGTTGCCATAAGGGTTCCTGACAAAAGGATTCTCTGATTTTGGGACCTTTTTTTCTTCTCTTTTTCTGGTCTGCTTATTTTCCGGCAGTAAAATCTTTGTACTTTTCCTGAATTTCAATAGCCAGCTTTAATAGTTTAATTCAATATTATAGTCCACAGGGTGTTTACATGACAGAGAATATTACCTCACAATCACCGGATCATGAATCTATTATCAAAAAGGACGCTGAATACGTCATGCAGAACTACGGCCGCTATGATATCGTACTTGAAAGCGGGAAGGGCTGTATTGTACGCGACATCAACGGCAGGGAATACATCGATTGTGTTGCGGGAATAGCTGTAAACAATATAGGTCACTGCCACCCCAAACTTGTGGCAGCTATCAAAGAACAGGCCGGGAAGCTGATTCACGTTTCCAATCTATACTATACAGCAGTTCAGGCCGAACTTGCTAAGGAGCTTGCAGGTATCACAGGTATGTCACGGGTATTCTTCTGCAATTCGGGAACCGAGGCGGTTGAAGCTGCCATGAAACTTGCACGTGTGACCACCGGCAAGACCGATTTTGTGGCGGTGGAGAAATCGTTCCACGGCAGGACCATGGGATCACTTTCGGTGACCTATAAGGATATCTACCGCAACCCTTTCAAACCGCTGGTCCAGGAAGAGAAGTTTGTCCCATACGATGACGCCGGGGCTCTTGCCGATGCGATAACAGAAAATACCGCGGCTGTGATAGTGGAACCGATACAGGGAGAAGGCGGTATCAATGTACCGTCCGACGAGTATCTTCAGGAGGTCCGCAGGATATGTGACGAGACTGATACCCTGCTTATCTTTGACGAGGTACAGACAGGTTTTGGACGTACTGGGAAATGGTTCTGCAAGGAACACTCCGGTGTTAAGCCGGATATCATGACAATGGCAAAGGCAATGGGTGGAGGCTTCCCCATGGGTGCCATTGCCGCGCGTGACGGCATTTCGTTTGACAGGGGTCAGCATGCGGCAACCTTTGGCGGCAGCCCTCTGGCATGTGCTGCAGCCCTGGCATCCATTGAGGTCATCCGTGAAGAAAATCTTCTCAGGAACTCTCAGGAAATGGGTGAGTATTTCATGGACCGTCTCAGGAACATGTCTCTGGACGGTGTTGTGGAGGTTCGCGGACGCGGACTTATGATAGGTGTCGAACTTGATCGCAAGTGTGCGGACATTGTAGAGTCCTGCATGAAAAAGGGTGTGCTTCTAAACTGCACCTCGGAAAAAGTGCTGCGTATAGCTCCTCCTCTTACAATTAGCAAAGAGCAGATCGATGCGGTGGTGGATGTGCTTGAGCAGGCCTGAGCTGATAAAACCGGAAATTGCCAACATAGCTGAATATGTACCTGGTAAATCCATTGAGGATATCGCCCGCAAATACGGTCTTGATCCGGCTTCCATCATAAAACTTGGTTCAAATGAGAATGTACTGGGACCTTCTCCTGAAGCCATCAAGGCCATCAGAGATCATGCCGGAAAAGTGAATATCTACCCATCGGCAGACGCATCCGAGCTTGTGGATGCCATCTCCGAATACACGGGCTTCCCTGCAGAGAACATATGTGCCGCAGGTCCGGGGATGGACGGTCTGCTGGACAACCTTATGAGATTACTGATTTCACCGGGTGACGAGATCATCCTCCCGATCCCTACATTCTCCTATTATGAGGTTGCAGCCCGCGCAAACGGAGCGGTAGCTGTTCATGTGAATCTGGGGGAGGATTTTGTACTGGATGCCGATGTGATAATTGAAGCCGAATCATCAGGTACGAAGATAATATTCCTGTGCTCGCCTAACAACCCGACCGGCAAACAAATTCCAGAGGCCGATCTGCGCCGTATACTGGAACACACAAAGGGTCTGGTCTTTGTGGACGAGGCCTATGTGGAGTTTGCAGACCGCAACTATGCCGATCTTGTGAACGAGTATGACAACCTTATCATCGGACGAACACTGTCCAAGGCATTCGGACTTGCCGGCATGAGGCTGGGTTATGGTATTATGCCTGCATGGATCAAGCAAGAGTACATGAAGATAGCAACACCCTTTAACATCAGTGTTCCGTCCATTGCAGCAGGTGTTGCGGCATTATCTGAAAACGATCACCTGGAAAAAAGCATTCTCTGTGCCAGGGAAGGGCGCGATTATCTTGCAGAACATATTCCTTTCCGGGTCTACGGCTCGCAGGCTAATTTCGTACTTGTGGATGTTGCACCCTTAAGATCAAAGGATGTTACTGAGAAGCTGTTGAAAAAGGGGATTATCGTCAGGGACTGCAGCTCTTTCAAAGGAGCCGGTGATTCTCTGATACGTGTGACCGTTGGCACAGGCGTGCAGAATGAAATGGTAGTCGAAGCATTCAAAGAAGTTGCAGCTCAGTCAGAGCTGTAAACTTTATCTATTTTCATAAGCGGGTAGTCAAGTTCCTGGTCGAATGCCAGACTCACATCAGCAAGTACTGATTCATATCTCATTGTGATTTTCACATCAAGCATACGGCCTTCCAGTTCGCAGTAGCCGAACTCATCATTCAGTCTGGAACGGATTATGTCCCTGTCGATGGAGACAGTTATGTCTTTGACAAAGGGTTGTACCGAAATGCTTTCCTGTATTGCGGTCTCAAGGCTCTCTACGGTCCTGAGATTGACGGGTGAGCCTGTGAACTGATGGTAGAGGGCTCCAAGCTTGATGCCTGCCTCAAATAATACGTTGTCTCTGTCTGTTATCATGTATGTATCCTTCATTTTTATACAGCCTTTTTTATTGCAGGTGATATCACGTATAGTAACATTATGCCCAGTAAAAGGCTTGCCATTAGATGCGTATAACTCAGGTTGACCGCATAGGACAGAATGGTTATTCCGAAGACCAATGCCACAGGTGTTACGATCTCTGGTTTTCTCGCTTTCATGTATGTGAACCTGCTGATCATGAGCAAGCCAATGACAAAAGCAAGCAGTATTGCCAGATAGCTGTTAAAGTAATTCTCGCCCGCCAGTACATATGCTGAGAGGATGATACCTCCTGCGGTAATCGGGAGTCCCCTGAAAGAGGGAAGACCCTGATGTGATGTATTGAACCTTGCCAGCCTGAGCATCCCGCAGAAAAAGTAAAAGCTGAGTGCTGTAAAAAGCAGATATCCTGCACTCTCGCCCGCAAACGAATAAAGGATAGCAGCGGGGGCAAGTCCGAATGAAACGATATCTGCGAGTGAATCAAGATTTGCTCCCAACTCGCTTCCTGAAAAAAGCCTTGAAAGATATCCGTCAACACCATCTGCCACAGCAGCCGCAAGTATCAGTATGGGGGCAAGATAGGTAAAGCCATCCTGGATCACAATTACTGCCAGCAGTCCACACAGTGAATTGAATAAGGTGACAATGTCGGCTAATTTCAAACTCCGTAAAATGTTTTTTCACTCCTCACAGTCTGTCGCCCTGGCGATCACCGTTAAGCCTGCAAACACCCTGTCACCGATCTCGCAGGCTATGTCAAAGTTCTCGGGGATCGTTACATCAACCCTTGACCCGAAACGTATCATTCCGAACCTCTCTCCCTGTGTCAGGTGATCCCCTTCCCTTACATATGAAACGATTCTTCTGGTAACAGTTCCCGCAATCTGTATGACTTCTACCAGCCCGTGTTCTGTCTCTATGAGCATATGACTGCGCTCGTTCCTGTCCGAATCCTTACAGAATGCAGGTATGTATCCTCCTTTCTTATGCACGATGGAGTGGATCTTTCCGTTAATGGGCACTCTGTTAACGTGGACATTCTGGAAATTCATGAAAATGCAGATCTTCCGTCCCCTGATGTCAACGATCTTTCCGTCGGCAGGTGCAAGCATGATCCTGTCACATTGGTCGACCTTTCTTTCAGGGTCCCGAAAAAAGAATAAAAAGAATATGGTAACGGCAATTCCAAGCAAGGCTATTTTATCCGTATGTGGCCAGCTTAAAAAAAAATGGGCAATGGTAGCGAATATACTGATAGTAACTGCAGTCACTATCCAGGGAGCCGAACCTTTTGCAAGCATCTAATTATTTCCTACGACTTTTTTTAATATATTCTGGATGCATTCGGTGACCAACAGCCATACTCCTTCGATGAGCTCTATAAGTTCCGGAAGGATACGCATGACCACATAAGCTATGGCAAAGAGTGCTATGCCGGATCCTATCTTCCCGATGGTGTGATGTGCGATCTCAAAGCTGTTAGGGCCGAACCATTGGTATCCGTAAGCAGCAATTACGAATACATCCCTTATTATATTTAAACCGTATATAACAGGTACGGAAACGAGGAATGCTTTTAAGTGTTTCTTCCATGGTGCATCCACAGAGATTATGAGCCCGATGAAAAGGGCGATACTCTCAATGGCAGTACAGGCAAGAATTATCTCTACTCTATACCCGTTAAGACCAATCTTGTTCCAGGCTGTCAGTTCCGCGGGCATGTTCAGCAGATGCATCGTCCAGAGTACGTTGTCCGTAACAAGGCCGATGATCCATACATTGAGGGATTCCATCTGTGCAAAGGGGAAGTAGAACAATGATCCAAGGGCTGTTGCGCTTGTTGCCATGGATGTTATGTCTGCTGACTTATTCTCCAGTATCTCCGGATGTCTGTACTCCCTGAACATAGTATATGATATCATCAGACAGAGTATACCTACGGTTATAACCAGCGCGACATTGAAGTAGTCATTGATCTCCAGGTAGTGCCCTGGCTGGATGAACCAGTGTATTGCAAAGAATACCCAGCCTGCCGCACCCAGCAGTTTGCGCCAATTCTTTTTTCTGGGTGTAAGCGCACTGGCAAGCATGAATGCCACAGCAACCCAAAGTACATTTTCTATCATTTACAAGCACCTTTAATAGGTATGCGCTCTATATATTTGATTTAGCGTATTAAGTTTTTGTTCCTATGTGCCCCGAAACACCAAAACTGACAGTTGATGCTGTGATCCTGTATGATGGCAGAATTGTCCTGATACGGCGTAAAAACCCTCCTTTTCAGGGAAAGTTTGCTTTGCCGGGTGGTTTTGTTGAAATAGGTGAGACCGTGGAAGCAGCGGTGGTACGGGAGGCTCTGGAGGAAACCGGGCTGTCGATAGAAATAGTTAAGTTACTTGGGGTATACTCTGACCCCCGGCGTGACCCAAGAGGACATACGGTAAGTGTGGTCTATCTGTCAGTCGGTAGTGGAGATCTCAAAGCAGGTTCAGATGCCAGTGGCGCACATCTCTTTGATATTTCGAATTTACCCGAAATGGCGTTTGACCACAATATGATATTAGAGCAGTCACAAGGTGAGATTGATGGAATTTTGTCCAAAATGTAAAAGTATGATGTTTCCGGTAAAAGGTGTCTCTCAGTGCAGGAAATGCGGTTATGTGAAAGAAAAGGAAGCCAAAGATGGATCACTGGTGTCCAGATCGGAGCGCTCCGACAGGGAAGTAACGGTCCTTGAAGGTGAGACCGCACAGGGTCTTCCGACAACATCAGTCAGGTGTGAGGAATGTGGCCATAACGTCGCATACTGGTGGCTTCGCCAGCTCAGGTCTGCTGATGAATCTGAAACACGTTTCTTCAAGTGTACCAAATGTGGAACTACCTGGCGTGAGTATGATTAATATATAATTACTGCACAATATAAGGGCAGGTTGCACAAACTTTCAGATTATTTTCACGAAAGCTTTTATTAGTAAATGTGTATAATGACCTAAAAATCAAATTTATTTGGCGGAGAATCCAGATGTTCAAGGCAACAATCGATGCAGATACACTTAAGAGTTCCATAGAGGCACTTTCAGTTCTTGTTGATGAGGCGAGGTTCAAAATATCTCCGGAAGGATTTACTGTCAGGGCGGTGGACCCTGCGAATGTGGCAATGGTCAGTTTTGAACTCGGTTCAAATGCCTTTGAAGAATTCGCTGCTGATGACAGTGAGATAGGCATGGACCTGTCCAAGATCAGCGACATTTTCGGCGTGGCAGGAAGAGATGACAAGGTAAGTATGGAACTTGATGAGATGTCGCAGAAGATGTCACTTCACGTTGGTGGCCTGTCTTATACCCTTGCATTGCTTGACCCGTCGACCGTCAGGGCAGAGCCCAGGATACCCCAGCTTGAGCTTCCGGCAGAGGTCGTATTAAACGGCAAGGATCTGCAGAGGGCCGTCAAGGCAGCGGAAAAAATTAGCGACCACATGTTACTGGGAGTTGAAGGCGATGCATTCTACATGGAAGCCGAAGGCGATACGGATCGTGTAAGGCTTGATATTCCACGTGACCAGCTCATAGATCTCAAGTCCGGTGAAGCACGTTCGCTCTTCTCACTGGATTATCTATCCGACATAGTCAAACCCGCATCAAAGTCCAATGAAGTAACAGTTGAGCTGGGTAAGGACTTCCCTGTCAAGATCGGTTTCACGATTGCCGGCGGTGAAGGCAGGATCGGATATCTACTTGCCCCACGTATCGAATCTGATTAAGGACATGGAACACAAGGACCTTGCACTATATCCTTACGTAAGCGAGGCTTCCGGTTATGTGGCAAGCCTTGATTTCTCCCTTGACAGGCTGATATCCTCAAGGGCCATGGATTCGGCACGCCTGCGCGGCAAGGAAAGGGTGCTGCAGGCAATTGAGGGCGATATTCTCAAACCCGGTCTTATGAGTTCCGATGATCGTAAGATACTCATCGAGCTCCTTTCCTATCCTTTCTCACGTATACTTGTCTCATGCGTGGACGATTCTTTTCTGACCAGGAGATATGCTCTTGCAGAAGCTGTCTCCTCATACAAATCACTGAAAGGCAGGGAGCCTGCTTTTCTCAGGGAGTTCTCTCTTGAATTCGATATACAGGCGCAATCCGATGATTCCGGTTTCAGGATGCATTTCACGGATTACATCAGGCTTGCAAGTACCCTGAAGGCAAGCGAATGGAAACTGGTGAACCGCAAACTGGATCATGGCTATGTAAAGGTCTCAAAGGATGAATTTGCACGTCTGCTCCAGGAAGGTATCAAAAACCGAATCGAAGGTAGCCTACCTGTATCAGTCCCGGAGGACATACAGCATGCATGTGAGCCCTATCTCGAAGAGATAAAGACCGCGCTTCATGAACGCAAGAGTACCTTCGGGGACGGTACGGAATTCGGTACTGTGGAAAGCGGCCTGTTTCCACCATGTGTTATCTATGCAGTATCACAGACACAGGCAGGTGTCAACCTTGCCCATTCCATGAGGTTTGCAATGACGTCCTTTTTGCTCACTGTGGGTATGTCGGTGGATGATATCATGAACCTTTTTACCACATCTCCTGATTTCGACGAGGAAAAGGCGAGATACCAGGTTGAACATATCGCCGGTGCATCGGGGACAAATTACAAACCACCTTCATGTTCAACAATGAAGACCTACGGCAACTGCTATGCCCCGGACGAGCACTGCAAAAAGGTCAAGCATCCTCTGGGATATTACAGGCGCAAGCTCTGGTTTAAGAACAGGGATGCACAAAAAAATAAAGCAAAGGCACCATCAAAGACTGATGACGCCAAAACCGGATCTAAACCTGATTCTTAACTTCGTTTGTATTCCCTGCATCGGTCAACAAAGCTCTTAACCGGGAATGAGGCAGGGTGTGCATGTGTATAACTTGCCAGTGAGTTGTGTTCGGTGATACAGTCCATACCATCCACGATCCCCTTTCCGCGCTTCATCTCATAGATCAGCTTTGCATCTTTATCACAATATGTGGCTGAATAGTGGAATTCATGTCCCCTGATGGTTCCCCTGATAAAGTCTCCCTTTGCCGTACCCTCGGTGTAGCCAAGAGCCTGAAGCTTTTTTGTCATCACAGTTTCCGCAGGGAATAGGTCTGCCATCTTGTAAACGGTATCCTCTATTTCATAAGATGTTGAAAGGTATTGAAGTCCTCCGCACTCTCCATAGATGGGCATGCCGTCGGTAGAGAGATCTTTCAGGGACTTTGTTGTCTTTGAGCTTTCCAGCTCTGCCATGTGAAGTTCCGGATATCCGCCACCAAAGTACATGCCATCCACATCCGGTACTTCTCCCTCCATGGGGCTGAAGAAGACAACTTCTGCTCCGGCCTGCCTGAAAGCATCGAACATATCCTGATAGTAGAAACAAAATGCGGAATCATATGCGATACCTACCTTCACCCTGTCATCAGAAGGAGTTTCCTCCACAGTTGCATCCCCCATATCCGGGGCACTTTCCGCAATGGAGATTATTGCGTCAAGATCGATATTCTCCTCGATAAAATCTGCCAGTCCTGAGGCATCAAATTCCTGCTCATGTGCCATGTAGAGGCCAAGATGGCGTGAAGGTACGGTTACGTCCTGGTTGCGTGGGAGTGTGCCCACAACAGGGATGTCCTGAATGGAATCAATGATCATCTGTGAGTGTCTCGGGCTGCCTACCTTGTTAAGGATCACTCCTGCAACATTTACATCCTTATCATATTCGGAAAATCCCTTAACCATTGCAGCGGCACTTCTGGACATGCCGTGGACATTGACCACCAGGATCACGGGCACATCTAGTGATTTTGCAACGTGTGCGGAGCTCGCTGTCTCTGTGGCTCCCATGCCGTCGAAGAGCCCCATGACTCCCTCTATCACATTGATGTCCGCATTACTGGAGTATCTGGAAAAAGTGTTTCTCACCCCGTCAACCTGCATCATGAAGGTATCGAGGTTCCTTGAGGGTTTACCGCATATTGCGGTGTGGTATGTGGGGTCGATGTAATCAGGTCCCACTTTGAAAGGTTGTACTTCCATCTGTCTTTTTTTCAGGGCCGCCATTATTCCCATGGACACAGTGGTTTTTCCGACACCACTGTTCGTTCCTGCAAGTAGTACAGCTTTTGTCATGCAGGTTAGTTTGTCCAGTTTGTATATATGTATTGTTCCTGTCCCTATTCAAAATAGTTAAATAAGCGCAGCCTATCTACGTACTATGAATTCATCCGTGGCATGCACCACTCTGACGGATCCGTTCGGACGAACGGTCAGAAGTCTGAGAATGTCCATTACTAACAGGTGTAATCTCAACTGTATTTACTGTCACAACGAAGGAGATCCGGGCAGTGTACGGGAGATGTCGGTTGATACAATTGTAAACATTGTACGGGCGGCTGCGGATTTTGGTGTCGACCGTCTCAAGATATCCGGAGGGGAACCTCTCCTCAGGAAAGACCTTGAGGAGATCCTTGCCGCACTGCCACCGCTTAAGGATGTATCTCTGACCACAAACGCAATTTTGCTAAAGGACAGGGCACAGTCTTTAAAAGATGCCGGGCTGGACCGGGTGAACGTGAGCCTGGATACACTCGACCCTGCAAAGTTTCGCATGATCACAAACTGCAAAAAGGACGTTCTCGGTCAGATACTCGAAGGCATAGAGGAAGCCGTCCGTGTGGGCCTGAAGCCTGTTAAGGTGAATATGGTGCTCCTGAAGGACCTCAACGAGACGGAAATCGAGGATATGCTTGAATTCACGGGGAAGTTCAAGGGAGATGTCATACTGCAACTGATCGAGCTTATGGATTTCAAGGATGTTGCAGAGTTCCACGTTGATGCCGATAAGGTCGAGGATGAACTGCTTGACCGTGCCAGCGATGTCAAAGTACGCAGGATGCATCACAGGAAAAAATACATAATCAATGGTGCAGAAGTGGAATTCGTACGCCCCATTGACAATACGGAATTCTGTGCTAACTGCAACAGGTTACGTGTCACAGCGGAAGGCAAGCTCAAACCCTGTCTGCTTGTGAACAATAATCTGGTGGATGTTTCGGGTGCAAATCCGGAAGAACTGCCGGGCTTGCTGCAGCGTGCAGTGAGCAGAAGAGTGCCTTTTTACACAGAGAGGAGAGATAAAAATGGAAGTTGAACTGACAGTTGACGGTAAAAACATAGAGATAAATCGTTTTGTACAGGATATCCTGGGAAGTACTGTAGTCGGTGCCACAGGAACTCTGCGCGGAGTCGAGGATGACTGCACAGAGATTGTTCTGAAAATAAAGAAATAAATTTTGTCTTTTTCTTTACCTTAATCTTTTATCGACATACTCCTGTTCATAGCAGATGCTCTATCTCCGAGAAGCCAATGGGGGATGTGGCATCCAGTGAGATCGGTGTTACGGATATGTGTCCCTTGCTGACAAGTGCATCAACATCGGTACCCTCTTCGTCTTCATTTATCAGGTCGCCTGCTATCCAGTAGTACGGTCTGCCCCTGGGATCGTGTCTTTCCTCCACATCGGTCCTGAACAGCTTCCTGGAAAGACGCGTGATCTCGATTTCAGTATCTTCTTCTACATGATAGGGCAGGTTGACGTTTAACAGATCCACGTTTTGGGGAAGGCCGTGCTTAATGATTTTCCTGGCTATCCTGTTGACTACCTTGATCCCGACTTCAAAGTCATGCTGATAATCTCTGTGATCATCGAACTTGTCGCCTTCCTCTTTCACCTGAACAGATGCCGCAATTGCGGGTATGCCGTAACTTGCACCCTCGAGTGCCGCACCTATGGTGCCGGAGGTGGTTATTGTATCTGTGCTGATATTCTCTCCGATATTGAAACCTGAAAGTATGAGGTCGGGTTTTTCCTTCATTATTGTGAACATGCCTATGATCACAGAGTCCGTGGGTGTTCCGCCAACCGCGTTCACCTCGACTCCGTCTATTCTGGTCGTCGTCACCCTGAGTGGTTCAAAAATAGATATTGAGCGTCCCACACCACTTTGCTGCATAATGGGTGCGGACACGGTAACATCCCCCAGGTCCGCAACGCTCCTGTAAGCAGCCCTTATGCCTGCGGAATATACGCCATCGTCATTGGTAAGAAGGATCTTTCTGGACATGGCCTACTCTTTGTAGGTTAAAGTTTTAAAGCTAATGGCTAAAATAAAAAAAGCTAAGAGCAAAATCCCGGTGATCACACGTTTGCAAAGATCCTTTTCCTTTCTTTGGAAATGATCTCCTGGTCAGAACCTTCCGGTAATTCCGAGAGGGCTTTGACCTGCTCGATGACCTCAATGTCTTCGCTCATGCTGTCAAGTTGTTCTATTATATCAACAACCGCCTCATTCTGTTCTTCACTGAGGCATTTGTTGTCCCTTGCAATTTCAAGCAATAAGGAAGCATCATCAAGCACCTGGGCAAGTATTGTCCTGTCCATATACTCTCTTGCAAGGTCTGAATCCTTTCCTTTTAATGTTTCATTGAACTCATTCAACTGAGTCTCAAAAAGTCCTATGTCGTAGTGTGAGCTCCTGAAAATCTTCCTAACATAGTCTTCCCTGTAAACCTGTTTGGAATTCTTCAAGACTTTCAGGAGTTTTTTGTAGTCCATTCTCTCTCGTCCTGTTGCAGACCTCGTCCATATGCCTGCAGTTTTTCCCGTGCTAGAACAAATTAACGTTTGTCAGCTACTTTTTTTCTGAGATTCAGATTGGTCTCAGCTTCAAGGGGAGCAGGTGCAATAAGTTTCAATGCGTCATACATCTCAGTGAACTGGCCACCGTTAACGTCATATTCGCCTTCAAGATCTATACCGTATTCTTCTCTGTTTTCTTCGACGATGGGATCACACAGGTATACCTGTAAATTACCACCAGCATCCATGAAAACCGAAGGTCTTGCCCCTGAGTTGTTGTACTCTTCGACCAAACCTCTAAATACAAATGACATATATCGCATTGATTCCATCGGTCATCACCATTTATGCTAGTTTCTGAGCATCTATTTAAACATAATGTACTCGATTTTTTGAGTATGTAGTTTTATGGACAGTTCTATGTTCATAGCATGGCGATAAAAAATCCTCAAAAAATTAATAAACGCACACAATTGACATTATTTATCATGTATATTTATATTGACTATTATATTTTATTGGTTGGCAGATTTTCGGCAAATTTCTATAAGAAACATTTTTAATCATTGGGGCATACTTGGAAGAATAAATTTCATCAAATGATCATCTAGTTGGAATAATTATGCTTGAGGATGAATATCAGCTTGACTTTTTCTATGAAAACGGCTTTATTCGTAAGCAGTGTTCAAAATGCGGTAAATTCTTCTGGACACGGGACCTTGACAGGAATACCTGCGGCGACGCTCCCTGTGATCCATATAGCTTCATAGGTAATCCGGTTTTCAAGAAAAAGTTCGACCTCGCAGAGATGAGGGAATATTATCTTAGTTTTTTCGAAGAAAGAGGCCATACCAGACTGGAAAGATATCCTGTCGTGGCCAGGTGGAGAGACGACATATACCTGACAATCGCATCAATTGCCGATTTCCAGCCATTCGTCACTTCCGGACAGGTACGCCCTCCGGCAAATCCACTGACGATCTCACAGCCATGTATCCGTCTTTCAGACCTTGATGCAGTGGGCAGGAGCGGTCGTCATCTGACCACATTCGAGATGATGGCGCATCATGCCTTCAATAAGAAGGATGAGGTAATTTACTGGAAGGATCACACGCTGGAGCTCTGTGACGAGCTCTTCAACTCCCTTGGTGTGGATCCGCTGGCTGTGACCTATAAGGAGGAACCCTGGGCGGGCGGAGGCAATGCCGGTCCGTGTGTTGAGGCACTTGTAGGTGGTCTTGAAGTAGCAACACTTGTGTTCATGGACCTTGAGCAGTCAAAGGAAGGCAATATTGAGATCAAGGGTGACAAATACCAGAAGATGGATAATTATATCGTTGATACGGGATACGGGCTGGAGAGGTTCGTGTGGGCTTCACAGGGCTCGCCAACCATATATGATGCTGTTTTCCCGAATATTGTCAATGAGCTTATGGAACTTGCGGGGCTTGAACATGAGCTGGACAATACCGAATACTCCAATATCCTTGCCCAGAATGCCCGCCTTGCGGGACTCATGGATGTAAGCGAAAAGGCAAATCTCTTTGAGTTGCGCAAACAGGTTGCGTCCAGTATCGGTATCACCGTGGACAAGCTTTCAGCCATTATGGAGCCAGTGGAGAACATATACGCCATTACCGATCATAGCCGCTGTCTGACCTTCATGCTGGCAGACGGCATCATACCTTCTAATGTGAAGGCAGGATATCTCGCGCGTCTGGTGCTGCGCAGGACCCTGAGGATGATGGATGAGATGGATATCAGGATCCCTCTGTCCGAGATCGTTGAGATGCACATCAACAACCTGCCGGAGTATCCTGAATTCAGCGAGAAACTGGATGTAATACAGGACATACTGGAACATGAGGAAAAGAAATTCTCGGAGACCCTTGATCGTGGAAGACGTATGATCCAGAAGTCTGCAAAGCACTATAAGTCTGCAGGTGAGAAAATACCCCTTGATACTGTTGTCGAGATGTACGACAGCCACGGTATTCCTCCGGAGATCTCAAAGGAGGTCGCATCAGAGATGGGTGTGGAGACCGAGCTCCCGGATAACTTCTATTCACTGGTGGCAGAGGGTCACAGCAAGGCAGAGGCCAAGGAGGAGAAGGTTTTCCCTTATGCTGCCAAGGTCGAGAAACTCCCGGAGACAAAACGTCTCTTCTATGACGAGCCAACGCGTCTTGAGTTCGAGGCAGTGGTACTGGATATTTTTGACAACCATCTTGTACTTGACAGTACCCTCTTCTATCCGGAAGGTGGCGGACAGCCCGCAGACCATGGTACAATAACAGTTTATGACAATGTATTGAACGTCATAGACGTCCAGGTCGTGGATGGTGTCGTGGTCCACACTTTCGATGGTGTCGTGGATGAGCTTCAGCTGCGCAAAGGTGACATGGTCGTCGGCAAGGTTAACGAAGATAGAAGGATGGCCCATGCATGCCATCACACTGCCACTCACATTGTGAACGATGCAGCCAGAAAGGTACTCGGTGATCATGTCTGGCAGACAGGTGCACAGAAGACAGTTGACCGTGCCCGTCTTGATATATCTCACTATAAACGCATCACCCAGGATGAGCTCAACCAGATAGAACTCATAGCCAACCGCACGGTTATGGAGAACCAGCGCGTTACTGCTGAATGGATGGACCGTATCGATGCCGAGAAGAAATACGGCTTCAAGCTCTATCAGGGAGGTGTCCCTCCTGGCAACAGGATACGTGTGCTCAAGGTCGCGGATGATGTGGAGGCCTGCGGAGGTACACACTGTACAAGTACTGGTCTTGTAGGTCCCATCAAGATGCTCAAGACCGAGCGTATACAGGACGGTGTGGAACGTATAGAATATGCTGCCGGACTTGCGGCTGTCAGGGCCACACAGGAGATGGAGTCCTATCTGGATCAGTCTGCAGAAGCTCTGCGCGTACTTCCCGAACATCTTCCATCAACGATCGAGCGTTTCTTTGGCGAATGGAAGGAGTTCAAGAAAGAGAATGAAAGACTCAAGGACGAACTCGCGCATGCCCGTGTTGCAGGCATGGTAAATGACGCCCGGGATGTGGAAGGGCTGCGTGTTATAGCCAGTCTTATACCAAATGCGGATGCCGATGAACTGGTAAAGATCGCAGGCGAGCTCACACAGAACGGGGATGTCGTGGCTATACTTGCAAGTGATGGCGAAAGTGTCAAGATCGTAGCTGCTGCAGGTGACGATGCCCTCAAAGCCGGTGCCAATGCAGGCTCCATTGTGAGGGAAATGTCTAAAGTGGTCGGCGGCGGTGGCGGCGGTCGTCCGAACATGGCCCGTGGTGGCGGAACAGACTCGCAGAAAGTGGACGATTCACTGGAATGCGGTGTGTCGGTGTTAAAAGGTCAGTTAAAGGCTTTCTGAGAGGCGAATCATGATTCCAGGGGAGATAGAGCAGTTCTTTTCTTCCCAGTTCGGGAAGTCCCTGCTCGTAAAAGGCAAACCAGGTACCGGTAAAACCACATTCGTATTCGAAATACTGAATGAGCTCTGTCCCGAGGGGAACTGTGTCTACATATCTCCACGGATAGACAAAACTTCATCCTATGGCAAATTCCCGTGGATAGAGGGGGATTTCAGCAATAACGAGGATTTTCTCAGGATGCTTGCTTCCCGGATCAAGGTGATCTGGGAGTCCGGTGATTCAAAACCCATGATCGTGGTAGACTCCATTGACTCACTGAGCATTGCCACAACCAGATCGTCCCGATGGGAAGACAACAAGTTCGAGCTCGAGCGTCTGCTATCCGATTTTTCCAGAAAGGTGAATGCTGATCTTGTGCTCATAACCGAGCAGACAGAGGTCACATCACTTGATTATCTGGTTGACGGAGTGGTATCCCTTGAAGTTTCGGAGATCTATGATGCTGATATCCGTAAGATTCAGTTGCTAAAACTCCGTGGGGTTGAGATGTCCCAGTCGCGCTATGTTTTTACACTGGATGGCGGGAAGTTCACAAGTTTCGAACCCTTCAGGGTTTCCTATCCCAAAAATACCGCTGTTCCCGATGCTATTGCAGATCCCATGGAAAGCAAGATATCCACCGGCAGTCCCGATTTTGATGAGATACTCGGTGGCGGGTATCAGAAAGGCAGCTTCAACCTCTTTGAGATCACAAGTGGTGTCGGAGACTCATTCTACAGCCTTCTGCTTCCTACATTTATCAATCACCTGATCCTTGGCAGGGGTCTGTTAAGCATGCCCACGGAGGGTACCAGTGTTGAGACCGAAAAGAGGATGATCTCACCCTTTACCACAGGCCAGGATCTTGCAGGGCAGTTCAAGGGTTTTGAGATACGTGACCAGAAAGGTCGAATTCCTTCATACATCGCTGCTTTTTCAGGTAATGTATATAAAGACATGGATGTCTTCTATCAGTCAAAGAATGAGATGGTGCGACAGCATGGTTCTCCTCTTCTGGATTACATAGGGCTTGACAGCATGGAGTACAACTATGGCTGGGAGAACATTAGTCCTATCATAGGACAGATGGCATCGGTGACTAAAACTACTGATAATGTCGTGCTTGCTGTTACAAAACATGGCCAGAAGATAACCGATTCGGTGGCACATATGGCCACGACCCACTGGAAGTTCGAGAACGTTGACAAGACTCTTGTCATGTATGGTATTGTACCCAAAACAGGATTGTATGTGGCCCAGATGGATTTCAGTTCAGGCTATCCGCAGGTACGGATCACCCCGATCAAATAAAGCCTGTGCTTTTTTATATTAAACATCCCAAACATTAATAAGAAAATAGAACCAATATTGATAAAACAATATAAAGGTTAGGGATAATGGAAGATCGGACTGCTGAAATTCTGGCCACTTTAAGGAGTGAATTGGCAAACAAGACCTCTCTGTTCTTTGCCCCTGTAGACAGCTTTGTGGAACGTCTTGTCTATTTTCATGTCTATGATGTACTGACTAACAATGCTGACAGGAATGTGGTCTGGCTCTGTCTTAATTCTCCCAGGGATAAGGTCCTGAACAAATTCGGGGATTTCGGTCTGGATATCGATGGATTCATGGATCGTATCTGGTTCATTGACATTGAAATGCCAGGTACGGAGCCTCAGAAGAACACTCTTTACTGTAGCTCTGCGGCAGATTATACAAAGATGGCGTCACACATATCCAACCTTTTTGAGAAAAATCCCGGATCACTGCTTGTTATCGATAATATGAACGTTCTTGCAGGAGACACCATGCAGGTGGTCGAGAACTTCATGCAGTTTGTGGAGAAAAAGATACGTGAGAAGCAGGGCGGTATGGTTTCCATACTCCTGAAGGACATAGTTTCCGCTGATACGGAAATGCTTATCAAGTCATTCTTTGATGTCGTACTTGAAGCCACAAATATAGGTGAGGTGCATGCACAGGTCGGACTGAAGGATTTTGACTTTCTGTACACCGTGGAAGAGGGTTCTATCAAACTGGAATACTCCAGAAAGAAGATCAGAAGTGATAAACTGAAGATCCTTATCGTGGATGATGAACCTGATATTCCCGAACTTCTTAAACTCTCGCTTATAAACGAACCTTACGAGTTCCTGGTCGCCTACAACGGTGAACAGGCCATCGAAACCGCCCTGAAGGAAAAACCGGATCTTATACTGCTGGATATCATGATGCCTGATATGGACGGATATGAGGTTGTCGAGCAGCTTAAGGAAAGTAAAACCGCAAGTGATATACCTGTTATAATGATCTCCGCAAAGACCGCGGTCGAAGATAAGGTCAAGGGTATGGAACTTGGAATTGACGATTATATATCAAAACCATTCGACAAAAGGGAAGTTAAAGCCCGTATTAAGATGGTCATGAGAAGACTTGGATGGACAGAAGAGGATTAAATATATATTTAAAGAGTGTATTAGATTCTCATCTGGAAAGATCGTTTTCTCAGGAGTTATAAAAAATGTGTCCCAAAGTCATGGTCGTAGATGATGAGCCAGATACCATAGACCTTGTGAAACTTATTCTTGAATCTGAAGGCATAGATGTTATCGGGGCAAACAGTGGTTTTGAATGCCTGGAGTTCATAAAAGAAGAGCTACCTGATGCAATACTGCTCGATATAATGATGCCCGACATGAACGGATGGGAAACATTCCACAAGATAAAAGAGAATAATCCGGGTCTCCCGGTTGCCATGCTGACCGTAAAAAGCCAGGAATTCGACAAGATGCTGGGCCTGCATGTCATAAAAGCGGACGACTACATCACAAAACCATTCAGCAGAAAGGAACTGATAAAGAGGACCAGATCTCTGCTTGAAATGGATGGTCAGTAAGTTTACAGTGTCTCACATAATATGGCATTTTGTCCTTTGAGGAAAAGATGTGCTTTTCTGTCTCCTCTGAGTCCTTTTTCCAGACTGTTACGTATATCCCAGTATTCTTTCGGATCCACCGAAGCTCGTAACAATACGGTCCCGAAACCGTTCTCCTTAAGATATTTGTTGATTCGGCCTATGTCAAACGCCGGAGTGTTGAGCACTTTGTATCTGTTCTTGAACAATCGATGATCTATATCTTCCATTGATGTCAGGAAAATACGCTTTTTATCAATCGGGAAAACACCGATATCCTTTGCCTGTGTTTTTACTTCTCCGGCAAGCTCTGCAAGAAGTCCTGCCCTTTCAACCGATTCCTCCGGCTCATAGGCATACAGTGCCGGCTTACTGACCACCTGAATATCCGGGCTGTTAGTAGCGTCCGATTCGATCCTGGCTCCGGAAGGAAGTGCTATGGCTGATATCTCACATTTTTTCAGTTCCCCGAAATAGAGGTCCAGACGGTTCATCTTGCCATCCAGGGATAGGTATTCTTTCTCACAGTCAAAGGGAATCCTCCCTGGTGTAAGCTGAGGTGGGGCCTCGAAGACAAAGTTCGATGTCTTATCCCTGTAGGCATCCATTACTTCGGGAATCGAAGGCTGTAAACTATTGATATCACGCCTTTTTTCACTTGGTGGTCTTGCAGGGTCCGAGAAAACAACATCAAGCCTAGGTAAATTTTCTATAGCTTCAGGGGAAAGTGCATCGGCGCAGATGAATTCGACATTATCGATACCAAGTTGCCTGCAGTTTTTCCTGGCATACTCTATCTTTTTAGGGTCTATCTCTATTGCAAAGACCTTCTCGCATTCTTCTGCAAAATAGATCGTCTGCCCGCCGATCCCGCAACTGATGTCTGCGATGGTGTTGCATTTTAGGCGTTTGGCCCTGTATTTTGCAACATTTTCAGGAGTTGCGAATCGTTTTCCGTCTTTGTCGGAAAATAACCTGTGTTCGAATTTCTTCTTACGTGTCACTCTTATCTTTGAAGCAAAGGTATGTCAAATGATTTAAATCCACCTTCGCCTGCTTATTCGGTCCAACATTTTCATTCAATATTTTTATATAATATTGTACGTATATTGTAGTATCTATAGATATATCTAACAATAGCTATCTTTTATGAGAAACCATGTCCGGCTTGACTGATAAGATAAAAAAGGCAACTTCAGGCATCCTTGCTAAAAAAGGAAAGAAGAAGGGGAGTAGTTCTCCCTTTGCCTCCAACGAACCCCCTTTTATGGATAGTGTTCCTGATCTGGGTTCGGTTCCGGACCTGGGTTCAGGTATGCCTCCCGGGGGCCCGCCGGGTGCAAACGCTCCCTCAGGTCCGCCAGGCATGGCACCACCAGGTGCAGCTCCTCCGGGTGGTGCTCCGCCCGGTATGGGAGGTCCGGGTGGTTCCGGTCAGTCAGGCTCTTCTGAGAACAAGGAGGCCATCGAACTCAACGCCAAGAGGATCAAAGAGGTCGAATCGAAGGTTTCCAAAGCTGACGTAACACTTAGCATGGTGCAGCGTGAGAACGAAGAGATCAAAAAGACCGTGGACAAGATCGATCAGAGTGTACTCGAGTTACTTTCTCTCTATGAGATCGTGTCCAATCAGGTGAATCCCTTCGTGGGTGACGATGTGGCTTCCAGAGCCACGATAGAGAGGTTCGAGAAAGTGGAGAACAGGATCACTGAGATTGGTGATCTGCTGGTAGTCTTCAAGAACGATATGGATGCAATTGACCATAAATTGAACATGCCGGGTATCTCGCAGGAACTCGATTCCAAGATGCAGGATGTGGAATCCAAACTCACAGCCTTCGCCGATGCCATGGCCATGCTGCATGAGAGCATAGAGGGTCTCACCGCAAAAACAGAGGAACTCTCGAACAAGAACGAACTCATTGATCAGAATATACTGGAACTTGCGGAAACCACAAGCAGTATTTCCTTAAGGGTTGATGAGATCGAAAGGCAGGGTGTCCCCGTGACTCCGCAATCGGTATCTGGTGCCGGGGATGAGATTGTTGAGGATCTTACTGACAATGAGGGCGATGAAGATGCCCGGAAGGTCAAAAAGGACCTTGTTCCCATGGTGCGCCTTGAGAACATAAGGACCGACCCCACAAGCGTTGTCGTACTGCTCAACTGGATAGAATTCCTGATGGAGCGTGTGGGCAGGAATAATCTTATGGATGCACTGGATTATTATGTGGATATCGGCTGGATCAGCGAGGATGTGAGATCCGAGGTAATGGCCTATGCCCGTGGGATCGACTATTATGTGGAAAAACCTACATGGCGCCTGCTTCCTGAGGATCACACCAAGTCCCTGCTGTTTGTCGAACGCCTGTGCGGACGCAAGATCGACCGTAACATGCTAAGCTCCCTGGACCGGGAAATGTCAAAGGTGAAGCACGGACTGGAGGAACTTTATGGGATTTGAGGTTTCTGTGGTCGTTGTTATCCTTTTTATCTCCGCGGTCATTCTCGGGACTCTGTCCTATACGACCCTGACAACATCTGCTGAGATAGAAGCAGATGCATCTGCCCAGCAACACGAGATGCAGAGCAAAAGTCTGAACACTGATATTGAGATCGATAATGCCATTGCGGGTGTTTTCAATGGGACCTATGACCTTACGGTAACCATGACAAACACCGGAAGTGAAACCTTAAGCTTTGATAGGCTAAACATCCTGATCGACGGAAGTATCGAGGACTATGCCTTTTCCGACACCACTGTGACATGGGTCCCGGAGGAAACCCGCAACCTTACGGTTTCCGGCCTTGAGGGCACAGGAAGCCACCGGGTGAAAGTTGTGACTGAGAATGGTGTCGCCGATTATTCTACCTATATTGTTTGAAACCGGTAACTGTCTGGTATCAAATTTATATACCATTGTCAATATATAATAAATTCGATTATATTATCGAATATCATCAAATACCTTAGCAGACGGTAGCAAAGTATGAGGGATGAACACCAGGATGTAAGGCATTCGCTTTTCAAAGCTGAGAAGGCAGAGACGGCTGTAACTCATATGATATTCTTTATTGCAGCCATTATTATCGCAATGGGAGTCGTTACCGTACTCTCAGCCGATATCCAGTCTATGGTAGCCTCATCCTCTGTTAGCAGTAAGTTGCTCTCCGATCAGATGAGAACAGACATAACCATTGTCAATGACCCCTATGTCATTCCCTATGACTCCACCGGGAATTACTATACCTTCTATGCAAAGAACACAGGCAAGACCGAACTTGTACCCGAATTTGTAACGGTCATGGTAGATGGTGTCATGATAGAGTCAGCAAATGTCGATATGGATCTTCCCGATGGTGATGTCATATGGCGTCCAGGAGATGTTCTTATCATCAATGTCATAACAGATCCTTCTCCCCTGAACGAGGGTGACCATCGCATACTTGTTGCAGCCGAGAACGGAAAATCCGGTGGTATGAGCTTTATAACTTAATGGAGGAAAATGGCAAAGATCTATTCTTTTCAAGTAGCAAGAGACGAGCTCAACGATAAGCTTGGTGGAGGATTCCCGGCAGGCTCCCTTGTGGTGATAGAAGGAGGGAGCGGCGGTGGCAAGAGTTCGATCACCCAGCGGCTGGCATATGGTCTGAATGAGAATGAAGTGAGTGTTACCTTTGTCTCCACTCAACTGACAACAAAGGGTTTCATAAACCAGATGTATTCCATGGACTATCCGATAGCGCCTTTCCTTCTGAACGGTAACCTGCTGTACATTCCGGTAATTCCCCTTGTACAGGCTGCAAAATCACGTTTTGATTTCCTTGAGAGATTAATGGCTGCTGAAGAGCTCTTCGAGAAGAACGTGATAGTTATAGACACGATCTCATCTTTGATAAAATACAGTGCAAATACCGAAAAAAGCCTTGACCTGATATCCTTTTTTAAAAAGCTCAATGGTATGGGAAAGGTCATCATACTCACGATCGAGCCAAATCAGCTCAGTGAGGATATCGCTGCAATGTTCAGGTCGTCCTGTGACGTCTACATAACTCTCAAATCAAGGCCTCTGGGAAGTGAGGTAAAGCGTACGATTGTGGTCAACAAATTCACCGGGGCCAAGGGTCCGGTGGGTCAGATGATAGGTTTCAGGATAGAACCAAAGGTCGGGCTCGTTGTAGAGATAGCTTCGGTATCATGATTATTGAGGAAGGCGGTTGAATGGATCAGGAATTTGAGAAAGCCATACAGAGAAATCCGCATCTTGGTGATTATGTCAGGAAGTTCATGAAAGAAAACGACGCCGATGAACCAACATTCATGGTAAGTCTGTCCAAGGACATTGATTCGGAAAACGTCAATATAATTTTACCTGTGGGAGACCCTGTCTTCATTCATCTTTACGGTACAGCCGAACTTGGAGAGGTCCGGTATTATGGTATTGAACCATTATTGAACGGGCTTGAAAAGAAGAAATATGATGCTGTCCTGAGTATAATCCTGGAAAAATCCTCTCTGGAACCGGTTCCCGAATCCGAATCAGAACTAAAGGACCTGATCACCAAGCTTCTCAACGATTCAGTGGATGTGGGTTCTGGTGGCAGCATGGATGAGGAGGTAGCAGGGAAGTTCGATATAATCCAGAAACTGATGCCTGTCCAGAAGAAAGTGCCGATGACCCAGAACGAGTACAACAAGATCCTCTATCATATTGAGAGAGATATCATCGGCTCCGGTCCGATCGAGCCTATCATCAGGGACCCGTACCTTGAGGATATCAGCAGTATCGGTGTGGATAATGTCTTTATCGTCCACAAGATTTTCGATACTGTGAAGACAAACCTCACTTTCGGGGATGAGCAGGGACTGGATGACTGGCTCAGGAGTATGAGTGAGCGTATCGGACGTCCGGTCAGTGATGCCCGCCCCATAGCCGACGGTGCTCTTCCTGATGGTTCCCGTATTAACATCATTTACAGTATAGATGTCAGTAGGCGTGGTAGCAGTTTTACCATGCGTAAATTCAGTGAGGTGCCCGTAAGTATCATCCAGCTTATCAACTGGGGTGCGCTGAGCCCTGAAATGGCAGCTTACATGTGGATGTGTCTTGAGAACGGCATGAGTGTCTTCTTCAGTGGCGAGACAGCAAGTGGTAAGACCACAATGCTGAATGCATGTCTTTCCTTTGTTAACCCGAAGGCAAAGATATTCTCAGCAGAGGATACGGCAGAGGTCCAGCCACCGCAACCTGTGTGGCAGCAGCTTATCACCCGTGAGGAGGGACCACCCGATTCCAGGGTGGATACATTTGCTCTGCTCAAGGCTGCACTGCGTTCAAGGCCGAACTACATTATCGTTGGTGAGATTCGAGGAGCCGAAGGTAATGTGGCTTTTCAGGGTATGCAGACAGGACACCCTGTACTGGCTACATTTCACGCATCTGCTGTCACCAAGATGATCCAGCGTCTGACGGCAGATCCCATCAATGTTCCCGTGACTTTCATAGATAACCTGAATGTGGCAATGATATTGTCTGCGGTTTATCGTAAGGGTAAGTTCCTGAGGCGCTGTCTTGCGATTGAGGAGATAGAAGGATATTATGAGGAAGTTGGTGGAGTTGTCACCAGGGCCGTGTTCCAGTGGGACCCGGAGACTGACACACATAACTTCAGGGGTCTGAACAACAGTTTCATCCTTGAGAACAAGATCGCAACAAAACTCGGTTATGAGGACAAGAGACTGATATATCAGGATCTTTTCCTCAGAGCCAGGATACTTGATGAGATGCGCTCACGCGGTATCGATGATTATTATGATGTGCTTGAGATAATCGTGAATTTCTATAAGCATGGTGTGGACGGTCTTCCGTTTGTAGTATAGGTGAGTTCTGTGAGTTATGAGAAGGCATTCAAGAATCTGGGGATGGAGCCAAAAGCCTATCTCAAGAAGTTTGCTTTGCCCATCATCGGGTTTGGTATTTTCTTTGCCTTACTCATGTATGTCCTTCTCCCGACTCTCTTTGTTGGTCCGGCACAGTACATCCCCGCACTTGTTACGGTAATATGTTTCATATTTGCATTCGCCTATCCTTTGTCAATTCTGGGTGCAAAGGCATCCCGTATCGATAACAACATGCACTATTACATTACCCAGATGGGATCGATCGCAACTGCAGAGACTCCAAGGCTTGATATCATCCGCATCGTTTCCGAAAATGAGGACTATCAGGAACTTGCGGAAGAGACAAAGAAAATATATGATCTTGTGACCGTCTGGAACCTCAGTCTTGCGGACGGATGCAGGTTCATATCAAAGAGAACACCTTCCATAATATTCGAGGATTTTCTTGACAGGTTTGCCCATGCACTCCAGTCAGGAGAGGATGTCAAATCCTTCCTTTTTGCGGAGCAGAACGTTGTAATGAACGAATATGAATCCATGTATAACGGTGCTCTCTATGCCGTAGAGGTCATCAAGGAACTCTTCGTATCCATGGTGATGTCACTGATTTTCATGGCTTCATTTGCGGTTATCATGCCGGTTATTACGGGAATGAACGCAGAACTTCTAATGGGTATAGTAGTGGTCGTCTTCCTTCTTACAGATCTGGTAATGGTTGTTTTCACCAAGAACAAGATCCCGAAGGATCCTGCATGGAGCAGATCAAAACTACTTACCAGTGACAAGCTGAAAATGTATCGTTCCATTCCCATCTCGATAGCAGGTTGTATTGTTGTGGCTGTGCTTGTCACACTATATGGCAAGATTGAAACATCTATAGCAGTTGCAATGATATTCACTCCACTGGTCTATACCGGATATGTTGCCCGCAAGATCGAGAAAAGCATACGAAGAAAAGACGAGAACTTCCCTGCTTTTATACGCTCCCTTGGAAGCTCTGCAGGTGCCAGGGGTGGTGTGATAGATGATGCACTGAGGGCACTGAGGGCACACGACTTCGGTCCGC
Source organism: Methanolobus zinderi (assembly GCF_013388255.1). Taxonomy (NCBI): domain Archaea; kingdom Methanobacteriati; phylum Methanobacteriota; class Methanomicrobia; order Methanosarcinales; family Methanosarcinaceae; genus Methanolobus; species Methanolobus zinderi. Next base: position 2,152,549 of record NZ_CP058215.1, on the reverse strand, counting down.
TTACAAAGGATGTGAACAACCTTTACAAGATGCTGGTAACCAGGATCGATAAAATGACCTCGTGGGAGATATTCTCTGCCAATACGGGAAGCAATCTTATCCAGCGTTTCAGTGTGATGTTCGTGGAGGCCACGAACCTAGGTGGTAAACCTGAGGTTATTGGCGATATTATTGCAACCAATTTCCACAGGATAGTCACTCTTAGGAAGAAAAGGACCCAGTCCGCAGGCAGTCTTGTGGGTGTGCTCTACGGACTGACCGGTGGTATCGGTTTTACCATGTATATCTCGCTGGGTGTTGTGGGACTGATGCAGGACATGTTCTCTGCGGTGGAGATGCCTCCTGGTATGTCAATGGGTATGGTGCTTTACACAAATATAGGAAGTATGGACCTGCTTGCAAACATGGTTCTGGCTATCATGGTAGGTCATTCCCTGATGTCTGCGATCCTTATCAGGGTGGTTGATGGTGGTCATATGCTCAGTGCGACCATAGACTTTGTTATAATGGTCTGGATATCAGCAGCAAGTGCCGTGGTAACAATGGCAGCAGTATCTTCACTGCTTGGAATTACGTGAAAAAGAAAAAAGAAAGTCCAATCTTTCCTTTTCGAAAAAGGATTGAACCAGTTAGAACAGGTCTTTCAGGAAGACCCGTTTCTAATTTTAATTTCTATATGCTCAACTATGGCCTCTGTCACTTCTTCAGTTGTGAAACTTCCGCCAAGATCTGGTGTTGTAACTCCCATGTTGAGGGAAGATTCCAGAGCTTCCTCCACAAGACCTGCCTGCATGATATCCCCATGCCATTCGAGCAACATCTTAAGACTCAATATGGCTGCGATGGGATTTGCGATCCCTTCTCCTGCGATATCAGGTGCACTTCCGTGGACCGGCTCAAAGAATGCATGCTCTGTACCTATATTTGCACTGGGGAGAAGTCCAAGCCCTCCTACAAGTGCCCCTGACATGTCACTGAGAATATCCCCGAAAAGGTTCGTTGTTACTATCACATCAAATTTTTCAGGGGAGACCATCAACTTATAGGCCATCGAATCCACAAGTTCGTCACTGTACTCAACTTCATGCTCAGAAGCGGTTTCGCGGCAGACATCAAGGAACAACTTGTCCGATTTCATAACATTGGATTTGTGGACTATTGTAAGTTCATTCTTCCTGCTTTTTGCAAGCTTACAGGCATATTCAGCTATTCGTTTTGATCCTTTTCTGGTCACAATCCTCTTTGTATATGAGGCATCTTCACCAATCTCTTCTATTGCTGAATAGAGACCTTCGGTATTCTCTCGCACGATCACGAAATTAAAATCTTCCCTCTCAAAGTTGCAGTCCACACATGGCAGTGGCTTGATGGGGCGGATATTGGCGTACATGTCAAGCTCCTTGCGGATCGTCAGCAGCACACTCTTGTAATTGGGATCAGGAGGTGTTGTCACAGCACCAAAGAGTATACAGTCACAGCTTTTGAGTATCTCTATGTCCTGATCGGTAATGGCAGATCCTGTCTTTTCCCATTTGCCATAGCCCAACTCAAGATAGACCTTCTCAACGTCCATCTCCAGGGCATCCAGTACTCTGACCGCCGCGGGAATAACTTCTTTTCCGATTCCGTCTCCTTCAACAATTGCAAGTTTCATTTTGACACCTATGATCAGTTCTCTCCCCGCAGCTCCCTAACAAGTTTCCAGATCGTGTCCGCCACATAGAATTCCGATGCACCCCAGTGGACCACGGCACCCTTAATGCCGTTGATGGTCACGATACCTGACTTTTCCGAGCGGCAGCACCTGGTGATAAAGGATTTTGCTGGTTTGAATACATCGGATTTGAAAGGACAGATATTGATAAATGAATACTCCAGGTCCGGAAACCTTGATTCGAACAGTTCCCTGGAGATCTCGCATCCCACAAGCAGCGACCCGTCCTCTTTTATCACATCGCAGTCAAGACACTTTCCTTTCAGTCCCGAGGATGAACATGGAAAGACTGTATTCTCTCCTTCGAACTGCCGAAGATCGGTAAGATTATCCATGAACCTGATCGTAAGATCTCCGAATATGCCGCTTTCCTCGAGTCTTCTGACAACACTTGCCAGCCATGAGGGCTCAGGAGGCACCACATCGACTATCTCTATGTCAAGTATCTCTTTGAGGTCAGGTTTGTGAACAAAGGTCACATGCTTATCTATACCTGTGAATATCACAGTATTGACCTTTCCTTTACACAGCTTATGCGCGGTTTCAATCAGAAGTGTACGATCCTTGATATTGAGTTCTTTATCATACCGGATTATCTCTTCACCTGAGGCAATCATCTCAAGATTGTCCACATCTCTTAAAAGCTGCTCACCAGTATTTTCCACACTGTACAGGGAATATTTTTCCACATCATCCACTGTGTCCTCTACGATCAGGTATTGAGTAAGAAAATAGATTCGCTTGTCGTCAGCATCTTCCGGAATGGCCCTGCTCATTCCCACGTACTTATATTCGTCAGGAAAGATCATATGTGTAAGTTAAACGCTCTCCTGCTTCTGCAACTTTTTCCTGTGTGGCACAAGCCCGCCATCGGTGAGTATCTCCAGCAGGAAGTCAGGAAGCTTGTTTCCTTGGTAAATCTTGCCGTTCACTTTCACAGTACCCTCCAGAAGGTCTATTTCGAGCTCGTCCCCTTCCTTACACTCAACATCAGCTTCTATAAGTGGGAGTCCGACATTTATGGCATTCCTGAAGAATATCCTGGCAAAGTACCTTGCCACAACACATGATACTCCTGCATGTTTAAGTGCAAGAGGCGCCTGCTCCCTGGATGAGCCGCATCCGAAGTTGTCTCCGCCAACGATGATGTCTCCCTTCTGCACTTTTTTGGAGAAATCCAGATCCACACCTTCCATTGCATGGTCTGCAAATACCTGCATATCGGTGGTACGGAGATATTTCCCGGGTATTATGACGTCAGTATCGATATCATTCCCGAATACCCATGCTTTTCCTTTGATTATTCTGTCCATGTTCTCACTTTGGGCTAGGTTCTACATAATGCTATTTCTATATAGCGGAGAGATGAATATCTTTCTAGGGCTGTGTTAACTTACCAGGATCATGAAAAACTCAAACCATCCCGGAGGGCCCGGCGAAGCCGGCGTTTTCCCGCAGGATGAAAGAAAATAATCTACAGAATATCCTTTGAACACTTTTTCTACAGGATTTCTATATGAGTTTCTCTGTAAAAAGCCTGCGATTGCAACTTTAAGGTCTCTAGTTTGGATACTGAATAACATTTTTCGTTACAGCAGCGAAGGAGCGCGCCGCCTGCGGCGGGTGGTCGCATTGTAATTAGTTTGACAATTGTTTTTACCAGAATTATGTTGATCATCTGACCAGAAATTCTATTGAACTGCATTATTAACTGATAAAAAAGAAGTGTGCTGGAAGGGATGTGATGGGTTTAAACCTCTATCACATTTCCTTCAAGCACATCTGTTTCACTGACACTAACCTCTTCCTGTGTGCCACCATAGCTTATGGTGTAAGGTCCGGTCGGTGCGGTATCGAACTGTGTCTCTCCTGATATCGGACCTTCTGTGGAGTATGGTACAGTAAAGGAGTAAGTTCCATCAGAGGTCTCTGACTGAGAGTAAATGAACGTGCGTCCCTGGCTGGTACGGATCGTGCTGCTGATGGTGACGGTCTCACCTTCGGGTGCTGTGCCTGTTACCTGTGCGCCTTCTACGTACTCGAAGATTTTGACGTATCCCGTATTGATCTCCGCCAGGCTGCCTCCGTATAGCACGTTATAGACATTCTTATATCCTGGTTCCTGGGTGTTTCCTATGGGTGATTCGTGTACCATACGGTACTGCTGCAGACCAGTACCATCAAAGATGTGCAGTTTTGCTTCCATAGAGTTGAAATATCTCTCCCCTGGCACATACTGGTATCCGGCATTAGTTTGAACTGATTGATAATACCCATCCGTATCAAGTGTCCAGGCTGACATAGCATAGAATTTACCGGTGGCCATCTCAACGTCAGAGACTACATAACGTGCACCTGCCTTATCAGGGTCTGGGTGAACCGCTTCAAGGACTGCGGTTGCTTCTTCTTCAGACTGGGCTGTGAAGAATGTTGAAGCACCTGGTTGATTTTCTTCTTCAATGCTGTTTCTGCGGCCACCAATTCCTGCCTGGAAGGGGTTGGCGTTAGGTATTCGATGGCCTATTGTCTCGATCCAATGTCCATAATCCCACCAGGACATCACTCCGTAGACTGAGTCGGGGTAGTCAAAAATCTCTCCTTTTTCAGGTGCCTCATATATTGCATAAAAATCCATTCCAGGATCCGGAGTGCTTTCGTTCATCCATAAAAGAGATTCTATCCAGTATCCATTAGGTCCACCTGTTCCCTGGGATTGCTGCATTGCCAGAGAATAGCCTGGGTATACAACAATAAGAAGGATCAAAGCTAGTGATAATATATGGTGGATTTTGAGATTATTTTTAAGGAACGGTCCTATTTCGCTTATAGATTGAATCTTTCTGTTGTAAGCATTTTCTAAATCTTCCCAGCCTGATATATTTAGGATTTTGCTTGCGAAATATGCACTGAGTATTGCAACATTCACTGAATAATAGTATGCAAAACGGTTTTGTCCGTAGATTGCAAGTAGTATGAAAAAACTCCAGACAAGAAGGAGTGTTTCCTGTGGTCTGTGTTTTCTGGCTACGCTATAAGCCAGCATAAGCATTGCGATAATTGACAGGTAAAAACCAACTGCAAAATTGTACCATACATTCTGAAGTGTAAAGTTTCCTCCAGAGTAGAATATTGAAGAAGCTTCTGCAATTGTGGCAGCACCACCTGTTTTAATCCCGAATATAATAGCCGGAGTATCTATTGCCAATGAATATATGGAAGGTGCCACTATTCTTGTGAATATCAGTCCTACAAGCAGTAAGGAAACCAGTACAATGGGATACATGTAAGGTTTGAATTTCCTTCGGTTGAGTTCTTTATGCAGTAAACTCATGAACACAAATGCGCCAATTGCTGCAATTGCTGATATTACATGGAACCATGAGTAAAAGAATGTTGAAACACCCATTTCAGGATGAATGAATGGAGCTATCAGGATCATTCCTATCAGAAAAGTTGTAATTCCAATCATTCCCAAGTAATCGGTTGATCTATTATTGAGATGATCAATCGTATACTGGACTGCAGCAAAAATCACAATTATAAGGCCAAATAAGGGCGCACCAGGCCATATTAGCTGGAAGGCTGCATACATAACACCCGCTATAGCAGCAAGTATGAATGGTGACTTCAATTTTTTCCAGTCCTTACTTTTTAAGTCAATAAAACCGATTTCTTTCTCCTTTGCCTTAATCGCAGAAAGCATGAAGAACATCATAAAAAGAGTACTAAATAATGTTTCTGCAGCATGATGATCGGTAAAACCTATGATCGAGCGCGAAAGGAATTGTCCGGGTGCTACAGCGATAAGCAAGGCAGCAATTATTCCTGTTTTGTGACCACCGACATATTTGCCTATAAAATATACCGGTATAACTGTCAGAGCACCAAGGATTGCAGGAAAATAAGCCCCGAAGGTGTTTACAAGTTCTGTGCCCGGGCTGCCTGCTCCTATAATCATTACTACGAAAGCTATCATCTGGTCAAAAAGCGGGCCAAAATGGATGTAACTGCCTGAAGGATAATTCGTAAGCGGGTTATAGAACATGCCGCGAGGATAATTTTCAAGGAGAGTGTATACCATACGCATATGATACCAGGGGTCGTTGCCCCCGAACCTGATGAAGTCCTCGGATATGAACACACTTTCTGATGGTCTGATTCTTATGTAAAAAGCAACAAGTGCTATAAATGAAATCAGGACCATGTAAGGCCAGCTGTTTTTTATCTGGCTTTTTATATCTCTGTCCGGTTTGTTATTCTCCATAGTTGCACCCATTATCAAGAATATTATTGTGTTTAAAAATTAGCATTTCATAAAGTCTCATGTATTGTCTTCATTTACTGCAGCGATAAACAACCTTTCCTCGTATTCCTCTGCAATGTTTTTCCAGTCATATTTTTTGGCAATTTCAATATATTTTTCATTTTCGGTATCTTTTTTCAGAATTTGTCTGACTATTTTTGCAAATGTATACTTGTCGTCATAGTAGAAAAGACTATCACCAAGAAGATTTTCAAGGGCAGTCATCCTGCTTGTTAGCACAGGTTTCCCGCATGCAAGGTAATTGAACACTTTTCCCCCCACAGTTATCTCATTTTTCTTCACGTGCTTCAGGGGATTCAGCCCGATATCCATTGCACAGATATATCTGTAAAGCTGATCGTACTCAACTCTGCCTGTGAATATGATTTTGTCGATTACATCCAGCTTTTCTGCAAGTTCTTTTATCTTTTCTCCATAATCAGTAAACAAGCCAGGTCCTACAATAAGCAATTTAACGTCAAGCTCAGGAAGTGCCTCGATCACCGTTTCCAGGTCGACCCAGTACTCAAGTGAGCCTACATAGCCGATAACATTGCCTTCAAGTCCAAGACTCATTTTAGCTTCTTCAGTATCAAGCTGTTCAAAAACAGATGTATCCACTCCGTTTGGAATCACATGCACGTCACGGGCACCTACTGAGTTGAGGAATCGTTTAAACTCGTGAGTTACCGTTATGACAGAATCTGCTTTTATAAGGTTGTATCGTATTATGGACCTCACACCTCCTTTGACTATCTTCCCGAAGAAAGTATCTGGATAATATGTAGCAGCCGATTCCTCGTAATGGTCCAGATAATCAAAGATTATAGGTTTACTTCCTTTCACGAAATTCGCTAAAAAGGCAGGCAATATGTTGGCAGAAACTATCACATCGATATTTTCCTTCTTTATGATGCTGTACAGTTTGTAAAAATGAAAAAAACTGTTGGCAAGATAGTATGAGGAAGGGTCATCCATATTGAAAAGAGTCACATCATGCAGCTTGCATTTTGTTTTTCTCGGAGTCTGGTTCTCGAATCTCTTCAGCCTGAAATAGATGACATGAACGTTATGTTTTTGTGCAATCTTATCAAAGATAAAGTTCAGTCTATTAGGGACAGGATGCTTTATCCAGTCAGTGGTTGGAATTACCAGAATATTCATGGCAGATTCTCTTTAGAGGTACATTTATAATATAATTCAAGATATAAATGCCTTGATTTTGTATTTCAATATCACGATACCACAAATAATCGCGCCAAAGAGATGATGTATTCGATCATAATTTTTCGCAATTATGCCCAGATCCTCGATTTTTGTTCTTGTCATCTGCCTGCAACTCATGCCGTCGTCTCTGTACTCAGCTAGTGTTTTGTCCATATATATCAGGCCATGGGGATACTTTTTGAATGCCCGGACTATGAATTCATGATCTGCCGAGAGTTTAAGTTCCAAAGAAAAAAGACCCAGCTCGTCGAAAAGTTCCTTTCGGACGAACAATGCCTGGTGGCAGATGCGCCGGTAGAGCAGGCTGTTCAATGTTACCCTGCAACCCCTTACATTCTTCTTTTGTCCGTCCTGCCCGATCATCCTGACATTTCCATAGACCGTAACAACAGAATCATCTGAGAACATTTCAATGACATTGCTGATAGTGTCTTTGCTGTGGAGATGATCACCGGAATTCAGAAAATATATGATATCTCCTGTAGAATTCTGAATCCCTTTGTTCATTGCGTCGTAAACACCTTCATCAGGCTCACTGATAATCTTTGAGATACTGTCCTCGTATCTCTTTACGATCTCCATGGTGCCATCGGAAGATCTGCCATCTACTATTATGTATTCTATGTCTGGATAGCTTTGATCCAGGACACTTTGAATCGTCTCTTCAATAAACTGCTCGCTATTGAAACAGGCAGTTATCACGGAAACTTTCGAGTCATTGGTGCCACTTATGGAACTCAGCTCCTTTTATCTTTGTGGTTATCGAGGTACCATTTGTAGGTCTGTTCAATGCCTTCCCGTAAGGTTATCTTCCCTCTCCATCCGAGTCCATGGAGCCTGCTTACATCCAATAATTTGCGTGGAGTCCCGTCAGGTTTTGTGCGATCATAGACAATCTCTCCTTTGTATCCCACGATATCTTTGATCATCTTTGCAAGTTCCTTAATGGAAAGGTCTTTTCCCGTGCCTATATTCACAAATTCAGCAGTATCTGAATAATCATAGTTCTCCATGAGATATATACACGCGTCAGCCATGTCATCAACATGAAGGAATTCACGTTTTGGGGAGCCTGTTCCCCAGATTACTACCTCTGGTTTAGCATTTATTTTTGCTTCATGGAACTTACGTATAAGTGCGGGCATTACATGGGATGTTTCAAGATTGAAGTTATCATTCTGACCATAGAGATTTGTGGGCATCACGGACATGAAATTGGTACCATATTGCTGGTTGTAATGCTTGCACAACCTGATTCCGGCAATTTTGGCTATGGCGTAAGCTTCATTTGTTCCTTCCAGTTCTCCGGTAAGTAGGTATTCTTCTTTCATGGGCTGGGGTGCGAATTTAGGATAGATGCAGGATGAACCAAGGAAAAGCAGTTTTTTGGCATTGTACTTATAAGCTGCATTGATGATATTTGCCTCGATCATGAGGTTCTCGTATATGAACTGGGCAGGATATGTGCTATTTGCAAGTATCCCACCAACTTTTGCGGCTGCAAGGAAGACAAATTCTGGTTTCTCAGACTCGAAGAACTCATTTACCTGCCACTGGTCTGTCAGGTCAAGTTCACTGTGGGTGCGATGTAGCAGGTTTGTGTAACCTCTGGATTCAAGGTTTCTTTTTATGGCCGAGCCTACCATTCCACGGTGGCCTGCGATGTAGATTTTGGAATTTTTTAACATTTATTATTTCAACTCAAGTAAGTTATAAATTGTTTCAGGGTAGATAATTATTGCTATTTGTATAATCCATTTTTCGTTTCAAGCTTTAAGGTTTGATTGCAATAGGATGACAAACTCTAAAGATTCAATTCTAATAGATTTTTGTATAACTCGGCATAACGTTGAGCTATAACGTCTATTGTAAAACAATCTTCTACTTTCCTTGTGGATTGCTGTGTTAAATTTGATCTTCTCTCATCATCTTCCAGCACCCACCTGATGCCTCTGGCCAGATCCTCAGGAACAAAAGGCTTTGCCAGATAGCCCGTTTCTTTATGACCGACAATATCTCCTGGACCGGTGGCATCAAAAGCAACAACTGGAGTGCCACACGCCATTGCTTCGATCAATGTTTTTCCAAAAGCTTCCTGGACAGACGGAGCAACGAACACATCGGAAGCAGAATAAGCAAGTCTTAGACTTTTGTTTTCTTTCAGGAATCCCAGGGTTTTATATTCCCTGTCAAGCCTGTCAAGTTCTTCATAATTTGTTTCTCCAAAGAATAGAAAGGAATACCTGTCATCCAGATACTTTATTGAATCTCGAAACTTATCGAAACCCTTGTATTTGTCATGAATACTTGTAGCACCGCAAAGAATTACTTTTCGATCGTCGGGTAATCCCAGTTTTTCCCTGGCTATCTTTTTGTCAGTTGGGAAAAAATCCTTTGTGTCAACTGCATTTGGGATTATTTCTATATCAAATTCATTTAGCAAATAGCTATTTTCTGCACACTCCTTTAACCAGCTACTTATAGCCACAAGGTGTAGATTTTTTGTATAATATCTTTCTTTGCGCTTCAATACGTATCTGGAGAGATCATGTTCAGTATTGCTTTTCAGTTTTGGGCAGTGTCCACATCTTTTTTCATATCTTTTGCATTCGCCGGCATAGTGGCAGCCCCCTGTCATTGTCCACATATCGCGCATCGTCCAGACTATCGGTTTGTCAATCTCTTTAAGCATTCTGACATTTATCATGCCATTGTTGATCCAATGCAGGTGGATTATGTCTGCCCATTGGTAATCACTTAATTTTCTAATATCAACTCCACTTATGCCTGTGCTGAAAATTGATTTATCCCGCTTCCAGTAAAATAGTGTTGGTAAACGGTCCAGGCCAATTCCTGACAGGACTGAAAGGTCGTGAAATCTATTGTCATAAACCTGTTTTACTTTTGGGTCTTTACCATCAGTATTCTGGACTAAGATTTTTGAGTCAATGTTATTATTTAAAAGTCCACGATGTAGCCAGTATGCACCTCTGGCAGCTCCTTCTGTTAGGTCACCGGCAGTTACATGGAGAACTTTTGTGCTCACAAATAATCCTCGAATATTGATCTAAGCTTCTTACTTCCAGCTTCAGTGGAATAATACTTGCAGATCGTTTCATAACCATGTTTGGCTATCTCTTCTCTTTCGTCTTCATTCTTAAGATAGTATTCAATTTTATCTAAAAGATCATCGGTATTTTCATAACTGATAAAATCCTCTCCGTCTTTAAGGAATTCTGGATAAATCCCTTTGTCTGAAAGCATGAAGGATCCAGTTCCTAATGCTTCAAATACTCGCATATTACCTTTGTGTTGACCTGCTATGTCACTATGGCAATTTATTACAATTTTTGATCTGGCAAATACTTCAAGCAGCTCATTCAAAAAAACGGGCTCATTAACGGCATTTAGCATTCTCCATGGTAACTGCGGTATAAGCCCACAAAACCTTTTTTCGGTGAGTAGATGGTATGCAATTGAATTGTTATCCTTAAATTTGCGATAAACATCATAGAGTAGCTTATTCCGATGATTGAACATCTTACCATATCTTCCAACAAAACAGATATCATTCTGTTTTTCCAAGTCCATTTGATCGAGACGTTTTTTTACTTCCGGGTCAAATGAAAAATCCATGTGTTCTACATTAGAGATTCCATGCTTTTTCATCAGGTCCATATAAATTGGTGCGTATGATAGACCTACATCAAAGCATGAATAATCTTCTTTGCTTCTTATAGGAGCCGCTCTCCATGCTGCGAAGACTCTTATATCTGGGAGTTTATCGATATTTTTGCCGATCCAGGATGGATTAACAGTATATAAAATATCTGGATCAAAAATTTCGATTTGTTTTTTCAAAATATCTGTTTGCCAATCTGTATTGTGCTTTAATTCTATGCTTTGCTCTTCTGTCCACATATTCTGGAGATATTTGGAATTTGAAATAGATACAAAATATTCATTCCCTAATTTCTCTTTTTCTATACCCATGAGGGATGCAGATCCCCAGCTAAGCAAAGCATACAACATTTCATGATAATTCTTTTCTCCGGTGAATATCTTGTTATTTTGCATCTTATCTATGGCTGATGCTGTTACGTGGACAAATATTTTCACACTTTGACCTCATATTTTAAACATAAGTTCAGTTTTAGTTTCAGCTAAATATTTTGATAAACGTGGTTTGAATTGTGTTTTTGTAATATTTCAGTGTATATGCTTATCATATCGTCGGTTATTCTTTCAGGGGAATATAATTCAATCACTTTGTTTCTGTTATTTTCGTAAATTGATTTGGAGATTTTCTTTTCAATTGCACACATTTCATTTGCAAGTTCTTCACTATTTTCAGGATTTACTAAAGATCCACCGTTATTTTTAACTAATTCTTGAAGACCACCTACTTTGGAGGCAATAACGGGCAAACCAATTGCCATTGCTTCAAGGGTAGAAACCGAAAAACTTTCTTCTTCTCCTTTTTCGTTCACAATCGAAGGTTGCACATATAAATCGTGATCAGCTATAATTTTTGGCATCTTTTGGTGTGGAACTCTACCCAAAAAGATAATCTTATTTTCTACTCCAAGAACTTTGGCTTTTTGTTTTAATTTTTGTTCTAAAGAACCTTGCCCGATTATTGTTAATTTGCTATTCGGGTAATGATTTGAGAATATTGAAAATGCTTCTATGAGGTATATTTGACCTTTCACAGTTTCAAGCCTTCCGACATTGAGAATCTTAAAGACATCGCCATGTCGGAAATAGTTTGTTTTCTTGTTTTCCAAAAAAGAAGGGTTAAATGAGTTTTTCAGCAAAAATATTTTGTTTGGTGGTATCCCAAGTTTTATTATCTTATTCATTAAAAAATAAGACGGTGACGTGAAATAAACATTATTTTGTTCCCCAAGACTTTGAATATATTTCAGATATCCTCGCCTGTAATGAGGTAAAGTATTAACATCCATACCGTGAAAAGATACAACCTGAGGGATATTAAATCCATAATTTATGAGTAGATTATTCATGCGTATGCCATTCGGTCCAAAATGAGAATGTATTATATTGGGTTGAATAGCATTTATCACATCATGTACTTCTTCATGCTTATTCATTTTATACCCATGGTAATCTCCCACTTTATGTAATATTTTGTTGAAAAGATGTGTTTTAATGATAATTGTCTTTTCAAAGGGCCTTTCATGTTCTAAATGTCTACGATGAGTTATAATCCAATTTTGGGAGTTGTTCGATTTCTCTAGGTTATTGATTAAATCATAAATGAAGGTCTCGGAAGGAAGAGAAAAGTCACTAATGTAGTGAAGTACTTTCATTTTTGTACCTGCATTGATCTTGTTTTAATTTGGAATATGGTCATTTTATAGAATCATCAATCATCATAAAATATCAAGGTTTAATTATTGAGTTTAAACGAAACCAAATTATCTTCCTTAATGTATGAATCTTTTCCTTTGATTTTTTTTCAATATAATGAAGACTGTATCCCAAATCATAACGGTGCTGGAATAAAGTTTAACATATTTTTCCTATTCTACTAGAGTGTTAGAATTGATCTACATTAGTAAATATGGTTTCTGACATGTTTTCATAAAAACCATTTCGGTTTTGTATCATACAGATAACAATTTTGCAAAGAGATTTAACTTTTTGATTGATAGGCACATACCTATATCTAAAACTACTAATTCTAGCATCTTTTTCCTGATACAGGATATCCTGTGCAAAGTTTCCCCATCTATCTTCTGGCATAAGGTCTATGGTCATTCCTGCGTGAGCTGAAGGCAAAAGAATATTTGAGCCATGCACTCCAATTATTACTCTGCTTTCTGAGTAAACATTGCAGAGCTTTTTTTCCAGATTTTCATCTAATTTTTGAACTATCTGATTATCAATCCAACTTGGAAATTTTTCAGGTTTGCTAATTCCCGCAACAGTATATTTTGCGTTAGGAAATGTTTTTCTAAGTCCTGAAAATAACTTCACTATTTTTCGTTTTTGCCAATTCAATAGTATATTTTTAAGTATGTTGTTTTTAGACTTATTAATTCCTTTATTTAAAACTAGACTATTTATCCAAGTTCTATCTTCTCTCCAGATAAAAGATATTCTAAACTCATCTTTTTGGAAATCATGCTTTTTTACTCCAGTAAAATTAGTTATATCAAAATCAGATGGATGAGCGCACGCTTTACTAAGGCAAACAGTTGAGAATCTCTGAAGTTCATTTTGTATCTTCTCATTAAAATCAATGAAATATTCCTTACCTTCTTTTAAAGGGATATCGAAAATCCACTTTTCAGCAATACCTTTTGGGGTCATCCATTCCAGATATTTTGGTACAATAACTATCAATCCATAGTCGGGATGGTTTTTTAAATGTCTTTCAGCGTTTAATAATTTAAGGAGAGAATGCCCATACAAATAATCGATACAATTTAAGATTATTACTTTATCACTGGCCGAGTATATCTCTTTTTTAAAGTCTAAATGTTTGTTACTTGGACTTTTTATGGATTCTCTCAATGGCTCTGAGTACCAACCTTTTGGATCGTTATCACAAAAAAGTTGGAAACTATCAAGATCCACACTACATGGCTTTGATGTTGAATGTCCAACATGCAAATCTTGAAAAAATCTTCTCTGACATACCTTGCATGTGGATTCAACACCTACGTGTATACCTTGCCATACAATTTTGGTTGCCTTAGTTTCTTGAATGCAGATAGGGCATTTGAGCTTTTGGTCTATGGATGGGTAGATTTGTATCATGCTAGATTAGTCTCTTAGAAATAGCTACATAATTTGAATATTCAAAATTATCTAAAAATGCTGAGTACTCCCTGATATGAAGCGAATCAGGCAATATTTTTGCTACTATAAATCCTTTGGACTCTAAAATTTCATAAAGGTTCATAAGGGAAGTCATACTGTCAAGGCTTGCTCCTCCATACTCAAATTGAATATAATCAACAAAATTAGGATTCAAAAAATCTCCAATTCCTTCAAATACAGCTTTCTCATGTCCTTCAACATCCACTTTAATGAAGTCAATATGATCAATATTACACTTTTTTATGTAATCATCTAATCTCTGGGTTTTTACCATTTCTTTTATTTTAAGTTCATTTCCGATTGCTTTCAAATTGCGATTATACATTGATGCCAAACCACTTCCTTCAGGATCATAATATATTTCTGCAGATCGATTTATGTTTGAACATGCAGTGTTATTTAATAATATTCTTTTATCTCGAAATCTTTTTGATAGCATGGAATAACAATATCTAGTTGGTTCAAAAACATGTATTTGGAAAGTTCCATTTAATTTAATTGCATTTTCAAATAACATTTGTGTATAATCGCCAATATTTCCACCAACATCTAATAGAATCAGCGAATCTCTATTCTTCAAATCTTCAAAAAGATTTCTTATAAACCTTTTTTCACCATTTGTTTCAAAGTTGCTATTACCTGAGTTATCAATTTTAACCGATAAATGATAAAGTTTCTTCGCAATATTATACTTTAGAGATTTATTTTTTATTATCATTTATTTACTTCCTCAGAAATCCTTTTGTATCTTAACAAATATGAAATATCCTAAAACTAAATTGTTTATTTATATCATTCTTTTAGCATATTGTTTAATGTTAAATCCAGGTCTTTGATGTCAATCCTGAAATTTCTCCATGAGGGAGGCGAATTGCCGGGAGTATCATCACCTAAAAGATACCAATATTCATTTCTTCCATGGTTAGCAAGTATAGAAAACCCTCCAAGGTAAGAAGGGGAAAAGAGCTCAAGGATTTTAGCATTTCTGCAGAATACTATGTTTGTCAGTCCAGCTCCATGAGGTCCGATTACAATCTTCGCTTCTGCACAGGCTCTAACTTGTTCCTTAAAAGAAAGCTTTGACATTTGGAGTATTTCGAATCCTTTTTCTTTGAGATAACCTTCAACTTCGTCTTCATTTTCTATTTTTCTGTAAAGTGCATCTTTTCTGGATATATATATCAACCGATGTGGATTTGCTATGTATTCTGGAACAAAAGATTCTCTCAGAAAGTCGCAGACCCATGTTGACATAAGTGCGTCTCTTATTGGTAGTGAGGGTACAAAGAGATTTTCACATTGAATGTTCATACCATTCTTGATGCGATATAATTTTTCTTTCGGGAATCCCACAAGATCAAGTGTTTCAATATGGAATTTTTTCAAGTTATCAGGAACTATCAAAAAATCAATATCATCAGTATAGTTCTCAATTAATTTTAGTCGAGGCAAACATTCCAGCATCCAGTGGAAATAACCTGAACTTTCAGAAGACGTAATGGTTGCGAAACAACCCATTTTATTTTCAGGTTTTCTAATATGGGATCTGAATACATCATTTTTTTCTATTGGTTTACCTATCTGATAGGTAAAATCCGAATAAACTTTATTATCATAAGATATCACCACTCCATTCTCATTGACTATATTTGCATTTTTAAGCAAGCAAAGATAAGCTGGTGGATATGAGTGGTATCCATGCCATTTGTCAAGAGGAGAATCTAACCTTCCATTTATGTTTTTGGCCTTTTCTCTGAACACTTTATTTTCAGGAACAATCGTTTTTCTCCAGCTTCCCTCCATTTGTGGGTGAATCCCATTTTCAAACCATTTCTCTACAGAGTATATTATCCCCTTTGGATGATAAGGAGATGGGCGGTGAAGATTTATGAAATGTTTAAGTTTTTTAATGAATGTATTTGTTACAATTCTTCGGTTTTTACCACCGATGATAATTTGTTCTAAGATAAACAATACTTTCCACAGTGTTTGGTTTTTCTCTCTTTGACGTAGAGATTTTGTTTTGCTAACTATATACTGTTTTGAAGAAGACTCATCCATAAATTCTCTACACCTACTGTTCAGACTGTATCATTGATTATACTATATAAGTGAGATTTATATAATGCCATTATTCAAGTTCACTTACATATACTATTATTTATTCGATTCGTTAGAGCCACTTAGGCCATGGCAGATGAGTCTGGATCGCAATTTCTTTTAGTTCCTTTTTTATATTTGCATCAATTCTTATCAAAATGAAAAAGTATATTATTGCACCAAGGATTACAGGAACAATTATCAGTGATGTGCTTGAAGTGCTTCCCAGAAGCCGGTATAATATCAGGAAAACTGCCATACATCCGGAAGCTATCAGGATATTGATCACACTGGGATATTCTATATCAATCGATATAATATTTGATAAATATTTTTTTAATAATATGGAGTTTAGAGCTAGTGTTATTAATGTTGCTAATGCAGCTCCGTCGATTCCTATCACTGGGATTAAAAGGATGTTCAAAATCACATTTCCAATAGCACCTATGGTAGTTGCTTTGAAAGACATTTTCTGGAAATCCAGTGCACCAAGATACGTATTGAATAAATATTGGAATACATTCATTATTTGAGCTATTAAAATCAATACAAGTGTGATATACCCTTCTGAAAACTCGGGTCCATAGAGTCCGTAAAGTAATTTATCCCCTACAAGAATCCCGCCTATCATTACCGGTATAGCCAAGGTCAATGAGAAATTAATTGCTTTGGAAAGTGATTTTTCAATTAGTCCTATTTTTTGCTCTTTTCCCCAGCGACTTATCTTTGGCCATAGGGTCGAGCGAAGTGCAATAGTTGAAAATGATGCGAGTGCAGCAAACTGGACTGCTATCTGGTAAATACCAACGTCCGCATTTTCAAGATAGTAGCCGATCATAATTCTGTCTGCATAAGAATACACCAGTATCCCACTGGAAGTCAAAAATAACCAGAAGGAAAATGTTGACAGGTTTTTTATGTGTCTCCACTCAAATAAAGTAACATGCAGGTCAAAAAAACGTAACGCAATTGTTATCGAAACAATAATCCCGACAACAAATCCACCGGCCAACCCGGCCAGCTCATATCCTAGGAAAATTGCCATTATCTGAAATAAAATCCTTGATATATCCCCGATGTAATTTCCGGTTGCATGAATCCCCATTTTTCCGCAACCTGCTATGCCACTATACAGTGGCCCTTTAAGCATCGATAATGCGAGTGCCGCCAAAAGCCACAAAAAAATACCTGCATTGTCCAGATCAACAAAATAATCGCGAAGTTCTATTATCAGTATTAATATCGATAATGTGACAAACAGGCGCAATACAAGGGCCGCACTAAAGTATTCATTCTGTTCTTCACCCTCACTGATCCTTTTTATTGCAGCACCGCCAATCCCTCCATCAGTAACCATGCCAATGATGTTATGATAGGCCATGAAAAGAAAATATGCACCAAGGACTGATGCGCCTACTGTGCGTGCAAAATAGATTGTGCTCAAAAAACCAATTATCGTAAGTACAATCTGACCGCCGAAAGATATTATACTTTGCCTTTGTATTTCTTCAATACCCATTATTTTGGAGATCAATTTGCTGAATATGGGCATAATTTTGGTTATCTGTGAGGGGAAATCATCAATCTCGATTCTATTTAACTCATGCTGATGGCTAAATCTATGAAATTTTCATATCCGCTTCAACCATCATCTTTACAAGATCTTCAAAGCTTAAACCAGATTTCCATCCCAACTTTTCCCGGGCTTTTCTCGGATTGCCTATCAATAGATCGACTTCGGTTGGTCTGTAGTATCTTGGATCAATCTCGATCAGAACCTTATCCGTAGATGAATCTATTCCAACCTCATTGATTCCTTGACCTTTCCATTCTATGTCAATCCCGACTTCCCTGAAAGCAAGTTCAACAAAATTTCTTACAGAATGTGTCTCGCCTGTGGCTATCACATAATCATCAGGTTCATCCTGCTGCATCATGAGCCACATGGCTTCAACGTAATCTCCTGCAAACCCCCAATCTCTTTTTGCATCAAGATTCCCAAGGTATAATTTCTCTTGGACCCCTCTCTTGATATTTGCAACTGCCATTGTTATTTTTCTTGTCACAAAAGTTTCACCACGAATTGGAGACTCATGGTTAAATAGAATTCCATTGCATGCAAACATGTTGTATGCTTCACGGTAGTTTATTGTGATCCAATAGGCATACAGTTTTGCAGCCGCGTATGGGCTTCTTGGGTAGAATGGAGTGTTTTCACTTTGAGGTATTTCCTGGACTTTACCATAGAGTTCACTAGTTGATGCCTGATAGAACCTTGTCTTATTTTCCATTCCTAGGATACGTATGGCTTCAAGAAGTCTCAAAGTTCCGATAGCATCGGAGTTTGCAGTGTACTCCGGCGTCTCGAATGAAACCTGCACGTGGCTCTGAGCAGCAAGATTGTATATTTCATCAGGCTGCACCTCTTGGATGATTCTAATCAGGTTGGTAGAATCGGTGAGATCTCCATAGTGCATGAAGAAGTTGACATTCCTTTCGTGCGGGTCCTTGTAAAGGTGGTTCACTCTTTTTGTATTAAATGAAGATGATCTTCTTTTGATGCCATGCACGATATATCCTTTGTTAAGCAGTAATTCTGCAAGATATGCACCATCTTGCCCAGTAATACCGGTGATCAAAGCAGTTTTTGTCATGTGTTAAGCCTCTTTAGTATGAGCTAAATAGTTTTTTAAAATGGTTCTATATTCGATTTGAAAAAATCAATTGTTTTTTTTAATCCCTCTGTCAGGTCTATTTTTGGTTTCCACCCGAGAACTTCTTCAGCTCTGCTAATGTCAGGTCTTCTGACCTTTGGATCATCAATAGGAAGACTCTCATATATTATCTTTGAATCAGTACCAGTTATTCTCAATATCTCTTCTGCAAACTCCAGTATGCTCATCTCTATGGGATTTCCAATATTAACAGGTTCACTGCAGTTTGACATCATCAATCTATATATTCCGTCTATCTGATCTGATACATAGCAAAAAGAGCGTGTCTGACTTCCATCCCCGTATATGGTTAAATCTTCACCTTTCAGTGCCTGATTTATAAAATTAGGAACTACTCTTCCATCACCTGCTCGCATACGAGGACCATAAGTATTGAATATGCGCACAATACGTGTATCTATTCCATGGTGATTATGGTATGCCATGGTAATAGCTTCAGCATAGCGTTTTGCCTCATCATATACTCCTCTTGGTCCAATGGGGTTCACATTTCCCCAGTAAGTTTCAGGTTGTGGGTTTACAAGGGGATCACCATATACTTCAGACGTTGAAGCCACCAGTAATCTAGCACCTTGTTCCTTTGCAAGTCCAAGCATGTTATATGTCCCTAATGCTCCGACTTTCAAAGTCTGAATTGGTAAGTCAAGGTAATCAACAGGAGAAGCAGGGCTTGCTAAATGAAATATGAAGTCTATCTTATCGCCAAAATATATTGGCTTAGTTACGTCATGTTTGATATACTTGAATTTATCAGATTCGATGTGAGCAAGATTTCTCGTATCGCCTGTCACCAGATTATCAATGCAAATTACTTCGTGTCCCTTTTCAATTAATAGGTCACATAAGTGTGACCCTAAAAACCCTGCACCGCCGGTTACAATTGATTTCATGATATCACTCTTCAAAATTCAATAGTAGATGAGTCTCCTATGTTTAAAGAGTTGTGTTTTCCTATGACATTTGCATCATCTCCTACTATGGATGACTGTAAATTCACATTTGAAATACATGTCCTTGAGCCTATAACACTGTTTGATATAATAGAGTTCTCTACAACAGTACCTTCTGCAATTGATGCATAAGGTCCTATGACCGAGTTGGTGAACTTGACATTTTTTCCAATAGCTACAGGATGTATTATCACAGAATCCTCACTTAGATACTCTAAACTTATGTTTTCTTTTTCATCTAATAGTACCCGATTTGTTTCAAGGAGTGATTTAGCATGACCGCAATCATACCAGCTTGAAACTTCGAAGATCTTCAATTTGCAGTTCTGATTTATCATTTGCTGAAGAGCATCTGTTAGTTGGTATTCTCCCCTAGACCTCATATCTTTCTTGATCATATTCTCAAGGACTTCGAATAGTGCAGGTGTATCTTTAATAAAGTATACTCCCGCAATCCCCAAATTAGATGCAGGCTTTTCAGGCTTTTCCTCAAGTTTTTTAATACATGATGTGGTCTGCTCAAATTCTACAATTCCATACTTCTTAGGCTCATCCACTTCCCGTACCCCTATCGAACCTGCACATTTTTTGTTTTTAATATGTTTGTCATGGAATTCACGATATCCGGCTTTGAATATCATGTCTCCAAGGGCTATCATGATATCCGATTCAACAACATGCTTCTGTGTGACATATACCGAATGGGCTAGACCAAGTCTGTTTTTTTGCTCGACATATCTGATATTGAAAATATTGGCATAGTTTTTGTTCACGTATGACTTTAACTGTTCTTTGTGATATCCAACAACAAGTATCACTTCCTCAGGCTCAAGGTCAACCATTCTATCGAGAATATGGCCAATAATAGGTTTACCCGCTATATACACCATTGGTTTTGGTTTTGTATGAGTGTGGGGGAATAATCTTGTTCCTGTACCTGCAGCGGGAATGATGACCTTCATTTTTAATCTCCGTATTTTAGGCCTCTATATATATATATGTTACTATTTATATATTTCAGTTCATACCTTGTTTGGCAGAGTAATCATAAATTCAACTGAAATGATAATTTCTAGGATTATTTAACTCTCCCATACTCATCATCAAACCTGACAATATCATCCTCTTCCACATACTCTCCCAGTTGCACCTCAATTATCTCCAGAGGCAGTTTACCGGGATTTGAAAGCCTGTGCTTTGTACCGGCTCTGATATAAGTACTCTCTCCCTGTCTTAAAAAGAACTGTTGATCATCATTTTCCACACATGCCATACCTTTGACCACAACCCAGTGCTCACTTCTGTGGTGGTGCAGCTGCAGACTCAGCTTTTTACCGGGCAGGACTTCAATGTTCTTTATTTTGTGTCCACCGGAGTTCTCCAGCAATGTGTATGATCCCCATGGCCTGTAAACTGTATCGTGGATATTCACGCGCTCATCGTTTCTCTGTTTGAGGGTGTTGACAACACTTTTGACCTTTTCACTGCTCTTGCGAGGGCATACAAGCAATGCGTCGCTTGTATCTACAACGATCATATCATCTATATCTATGAGTGAAACAAGTTTGTTGTCCTTTGAATATACAAAATTGTTGTTGGAATCGACACAGACATTTTCACATGCAAGAGTACAGCTGTTATTGGTATCCTTCTCGGATTCAGCATAGAGTGCATCAAAGTTACCAAGATCGCTCCATTTGTGCTCAAGTTCCACAACACTTACTCTGGAGGATTTTTCCATGATTCCATAATCTATTGAGATGTTAGGCATTCTGTCATATATCTCTTTAATATTTGATGATCCGTCAAAAGCATTCCACACATCTGGAGCCAGGCTCTTCAATTCCTCCAGAAAAATGTCGGTATCAAAAAGGAACATCCCGCTGTTCCAGAGACAACCCTCTGCAATGTATCTCTCTGCATCTTCAAGACAGGGTTTTTCTCTGAATTCTAAGACCTTTCTGCCAACTTCAAGTTCCTCTCCCGGCTTTATGTATCCATAACCTGTATGTGGTTGAGTGGGTACTATCCCAAAAGTTACAAGATGATCTGAAGTAAGTTTTTCTGCACCTGA
This sequence comes from Methanolobus zinderi, assembly GCF_013388255.1. NCBI lineage: Archaea > Methanobacteriati > Methanobacteriota > Methanomicrobia > Methanosarcinales > Methanosarcinaceae > Methanolobus > Methanolobus zinderi. The sequence goes on along the minus strand of NZ_CP058215.1, from coordinate 2,130,594 downwards.
TATTGTTTTCATTGCATCATTATCCAGTACATGGTCTGAAGAGAAAACGCCTACCACGGAGTTTCCATGTGCCTTTTCAATTTCCTTTATGCCATAACAGATTGCAGGGAGTGTGTTTTTGCCTTCTGGTTCAAGGAGAATGTTCTCATCGGGTATCTCATGACCCAGTTCCTCAACCTGGCCTATAACAAAATATTTGTGCATTTCATTTGTGACTACATAGATCTCCGATATGTCCGAGATCTGCAGACATCTTGAAACGGTATCCTGAAAAAGAGAGTTTCCTTTTATCTTCAGGAATTGTTTAGGATACAGTTCTCTGCTCAGTGGCCAGAGGCGGGTTCCGGATCCGCCTGCAAGAATTATTGATTTGATGCACATTCCTCCTCTTTATCCTATGTGGAAATTGTTCACTTGATATAAATAGGCATACGAATATCCGGGCACAATTCAAAGTGATTTCACGTATTTTATTTGAAGGGCTTTTACTCAACCTGCCTTATGATTGACGGGGTGTAGGGGTAGAGAAGGCCCACTGCTTTGGCTGTGGGATGAATCGTACCCAACCCTTTAATTAATCTAATGTTATCACAACTTTTTTACGCAACTAAAGCATATTGAAGTATAATGCGTAAGACATACAAGTTCCGTATCTATCCTACTAAATCACAACAAAAGCAGATGGAGCGTAGCTTAGAGATATGCAGACAAGTATACAATCGTACTTTAGCGGAACGAAAAACTGCTTATGAAGAAAGGGGAGAAACGTTATCAAAATATACTCTCAACAAACTACTTCCTGAATGGAAAAAAGAGAATCCAGATTATAAAGAAGTGTTCTCTCAAACCCTTCAGGAAGTACAGGAAAGAGTAGACCTTGCCTTTAAACACTTTTTCAGGCGTATAAGGAGCGGAGAAAAGCCCGGATACCCTCGATTCAAAGGCAAAGGTTGGTACGACAGCTTCACTTATCCTCAAATGGGATTTAAACTCGATAGAAATCTGTTATACCTTTCTAAAATCGGAAATGTACGTGTAAAGGTGCATCAAGAGGTCGAAGGTGACATTAAAAGGATCATTGTCAGACGCTCCGCATACAAAAAGTGGTATGTTTCCATAATAACAGAATGTGAAGATATAGAAATCCCAGAACAAACTATGGAACAAGTTGTAGGCATTGACGTAGGTTTATCGAGTTTCGCTACATTGTCCGATGGTACAACAATACCAAATCCTCGCTTTTTCCGCCTGGAAGAAAAAGAACTTGCTAAGGCTCAACGTAAGTTATCCAAAGCTCCAAAAGGTTCTTATGAACATAAAAAAGCTATAAGGATAGTACAGAGAGTACATGAAAGAATCGCAAACAAGCGTTATAATTTCATTCACCAGCTAAGTAGACAATTGGTAGATGAATATTCTTTCATTGTCTTCGAGGATCTGAGCATCAAAAACATGCTTAAAAATCATTGTCTTGCAAAGAGCATAGCAGATGCCGCATGGAACATGTTAATCACTGCAACAAGGTACAAGGCTGAAAGTGCTGGTTCTTTAGTTGCATTTGTTAACCCTGCGAATACTTCTAAGATGTGCTCAAGGTGTGGTCTGTTGGTTGATAAAAAATTAGCAGATAGAACACACAAATGTAATAGCTGTGGTCTGGTCTTAGACCGTGACCACAATGCCGCTATCAACATTCTCAGATTGGGATTGCAATCTGTCGGTATTAAATCCGTAGAAGCCCACGCACTTTAGTCGTGGGAGCAGTCACTTAACTCTTAAGTACTAGAAATCCAATCATATGCACAGATTTCTATCCCGAATTATCAATCTTTATAACGTGATCACATGCCATACAAAATTCTCGAGAAAAAACAGATCGCTCCCCAGGTTCACCTCATGAAAGTCCTGGCACCGGATGTTGCAAAGGCAGCAAAGGCCGGGCAGTTCATAATCCTGCGAATCGATGAAACAAGTGAACGTATTCCTCTGACAATTGCCGATTTCGATGCAGAAGAAGGATATGTGACTATTATATTCCAGGAAATGGGAAAGACCACAAAGCAGCTTGCAAAGATGAATGAGGCGGATGAGCTTCAGAATTTAGTGGGTCCGCTCGGAACCCCTGCTGATGTAAGGAAGCTTGGCACAGTCATCCTTGTAGGTGGCGGTGTCGGTATAGCTCCAGTTTATCCTCAGGTGAAGGCATATCGTGAAGCAGGAAACAAGGTAATATCAATAATTGGTGCCAGAAGCAAGGATCTGCTCATACTCGAGGATGAGATGGAGGCTGCAAGCGATGAATTTCATGTGGCCACAGATGACGGTTCCAAAGGACATCATGGCTTTGTGACCGATGTTGTAAAAGAGATCCTTGACAGCGGCGAGGATGTTACGAGGATAGTTGTCATAGGTCCTCCAATTCTGATGAAAGTGGCAGCAGGTATGACAGAGCCTTATGGTGTGGAAACCATTGTCAGCCTTAACCCGATAATGATCGACGGTACCGGTATGTGTGGTGGCTGCAGGGTATCCGTCGGTGGCGAGACCAAGTTTGCCTGCGTTGACGGACCGGAATTTGATGCACATAAGGTGGACTTTAACCTGCTAATGAGCAGACTTGCACTGTATCGCAATGAGGAGTCCGAATGTCTTGAAAATCATGAATGCACCTGCAGGGGTGGTAACTGATGGCAGCAAGAGAAAAAATGCTTCATCAGGATCCTGAAAAGAGGGTTGAGAATTTTGACGAAGTAGCCCTGGGTTATAGTGAGGAACAGGCACTTGCTGAAGCTGCACGCTGCCTTGAATGCAAGAATCCAAAGTGTGTTGAAGGCTGTCCGGTAAATGTCGATATCCCGAGCTTTATTGCTCAGGTAAAGGAAGGCAAATTCGATAAAGCCATTGCCACTATCAAAGAAACCAATTCTCTGGCTGCTGTATGCGGGAGGGTGTGTCCGCAGGAAGTGCAGTGTGAGCAGTACTGTGTGCTTGCAAAGAAAGGCGAACCAGTTGCTGTAGGACGACTTGAGCGTTTCTGTGCTGATCGGGAAAGAGAGAAAGGTGTGGAAGCTCCTGTAAAAGCAGAACCTACAGGCAAGAATGTAGCTGTCATAGGCGCCGGGCCAGCAGGACTGACAGCAGCAGCTGATCTGGCAAAAGCCGGGCATGCAGTTACTCTCTATGAGGCATTACATGACACCGGTGGAGTGCTCACCTACGGTATACCCGAGTTCAGGCTTCCCAAGGCAATTGTCAGGGAAGAGGTGGACTATATTAAACAGCTCGGTGTGGATGTCAAGGTGGATTATGTCATAGGTAAGATAAAGACCCTTGACGAACTAAGGAATGAATTTGATGCGGTTTTCCTTGGAACCGGCGCTGGCCTGCCAAAGTTCATGGGTATTGAAGGAGAGAATCTCAATGGGGTTTATTCTGCAAATGAGTTTCTCACAAGAGTAAACCTAATGAAAGCATACCGTTTCCCGGATTATGGTACTCCTATCAAAAGAGGCAAGCGTGTTATCGTAGTAGGCGGAGGTAATGTCGCCATGGATGCAGCACGCAGTGCCCTTCGTCTTGGTGCGGATGAGGTGAGTGTAGTCTATCGCCGTGGTGAGGATGAGCTTCCTGCACGAAAAGAGGAGATTGAGAACGCAAAGGAAGAAGGCGTTGTGTTCAGGTTGCTTACAAACCCTGTGCGTATCCTCGAAGGCGAGAACATGACAGTCAAAGGTGTCGAGTGCATTAAGATGGAACTTGGAGATCCTGATGAGTCCGGCCGCAGAAGACCTGTGTCGGTAGAAGGCTCCGAATTTGTCATTGATGCGGATATTGTGATCATTGCCATAGGTACTTCTCCTAATCCAATGATCCTCTCGGGTTCCGAAGGTCTGGAAGTTGGCTCTCGTGGTACGATAGTTGTAGATGATTCCGGGAAGACCTCTCTGGAAAATGTCTGTGCAGGCGGTGACGCAGTTACCGGTGCGGCGACTGTTATCAGTGCCATGGGTGCAGGTAAGCTCGCTGCAAAGACCATCAATGAGTATCTCAAGAATAACTGAACTCCGGCTCTCTATACAGTAAAACATGGTCCGCTTCTGCGGACTGAATTCTTATTTTATAATTTTATTATCCTCTAAGTGAAGTAACAAATGGTACAGGTTCAATGAATAAAAGCAGATCTTATAGACGTAAAACCTCAAAAAGCAGTTTTTCCGGTGCTGGTTCTAAAGGACGCAGGTCGAAAAACTCAAGCCCAAGACATGCGGATAATGAAAAGGATTTTATTTTCTGGTGTGACGGGTGTAACGTTCCTCTTATCGAAGAAAAATGCTGCAGTTGCGGGGAAAACGGACTAAAGATTTCCTTATCCCAACCCGCGGATGTGAGGTTTTGCTCTCCTTATGAAAGGCAGGTTCTTCATGAACAGCTAATGAAGTCTTTTTCCTGTGATCCCATTGATGAACGCATTGTGCTGCTGAACAAAATCCCCGGGGATGACAAGACCGATGAGGTTATTGTGGATGGTCTGTTCTTTGGCATCCTGAGGTTTGATTTGCAGTTAATGGATTACACTTTCGAGCCGATGGTTCAGGGTGCTAAAATACTTCTTTGTCATTGCAGCAATAAAGTCGTCACTATAAAGAAAAGCAGGAAACATCTGAACGGAAAAAAACTTAGTTCTGATATGATCGAGAACATGTCTGCTGGCATAAAAAGCGGAGACTATATACTTGTTGTTTCTGAAAACCTGACAGGCTATGGAGTAGCATACTGTGATGCGGAAGACTTCCGGAAATATGAAGGTCCGGTCCTGAAGGTACGGAAACTGGATTCACAGAAAGTTGCCCTAAATTCCCGGTTTTCGACAATGGATGAGGTGATAGCTGCAAACGTACAATATCTGAGGACCCTCGGTAAAAATGCCATGAACACGATTAAGGGGATAGCAAACCAGAAGCATTACAGATCACTTCCTGTAAATGTCTCATTCAGTGGTGGAAAAGATAGTCTTGTGATACTGGACCTGGTTACAAGCGCTCTTCGGAAGAGGGATGTTAAGGCGTTTTTCCTGAATACGGGTATTGAATTCCCGGAAACCGTGGATTTTGTACATGAATATTGCAGTAATAATGGCATCGAACTGATAGAAAAAAAAGCATCCACTGGATTCTGGGATAATGTGGAAACCTTTGGCCCTCCTGCAAAAGATTTCAGGTGGTGCTGTAAGATCTGCAAGCTTGCACCTGCGAACGAGGCTATGGAACAGTGTCTGGAAACTGCTCCAGTTTGTCTGACCATTGACGGTAAAAGGAAGTATGAATCTTTCAGCAGGTCAAAGATCGCCACCAGTGAGAACAATCCCTTTGTACCGGGGCAGCTCAACATTTTTCCGATAAAGGACTGGAGGGCAATAGAAGTCTGGCTATATATTTACTGGCGAGGCTTGCAGTATAATCCTCTTTATGATATGGGATTTGAAAGGGTGGGCTGTTACCTGTGCCCTGCTGCACTTTCCGCAGAGTACATGCGTCTGAAGGATCTGCACCCCGAACTTTACGGTCGCTGGCATTCTTTCCTTCTGGGCTGGGCTAAAGGAGCAGGTATGCCTGAAGAGTTTGTAGCTCATGGTATGTGGCGCTGGAAAGAACTTCCTCCAAAGATGATCAAGCTATGTAAAGAGATGGGAATATCCGCCTCTTTTGAAATTCCCGAGAGTTTTTTTGATATTAAGATAACTTCGGGTATTTCTCCCTGCAAGGCCAGTGGTTATACTATCGAGGGGGCAATCAGTGGTCTTTCCATGAAAAGGACTGCCAATATCATGAATATCCTGGGAAAAACCAGTCTTTCAGAGGAATTAGGTCTGCTGTTCACCGAAAGGTATTCTTCAACTGTGAAGATATTCTCCTCGGGCAGTATGGTAGTAAATTCGGAGACCAGGGAAAAAGCGGAAGCTCTATTTAAAGAAGCTTCAATACAACTGTTAAGAAATCACAAGTGCACAGAGTGTGGAATATGCATCAATGCCTGTCCACGGGGATTTATCAGCCTTGATGCAGGAAAAGGCATCATCATAGGTGAGGGTTGCACATCCTGTGGGAAATGCACTGATTCATGTGTTGTTGTAAAATATCAAAGTAAACTTTAAAAACTTATAAATACATTTGTTATGTGGGTTGTACGGTGGTTATTAATAGATCGAGAATATTATAATATGCAATCTATACATTGTGGGATATTACAGAATGAAGGCAGATTTTACTCAAAAGGACGGCGTGTCACGTATACTTGACTCCAAATGGAAGATAGCCATAGGTGCTTTCTTTCTTTTACTTCTGATCATACAGATATTCATATTTCTGCCCCTTGCAGATGGTCTGGTTCTGGGGCTTGTGTTCGCATACATTTCCAGGCCTATATTCCACAAACTTGGCAGGTTTCCACGCATGGGAGCTTTGATCGCAACAATGTTTATTGTTGTGCCTGTGGTTTTCATTATAGGTTCAGGTCTGTTCGAGATATTCCGACAGATCGGCTGGATCATCGAGAATCAGGCAGAGGTACTGAACTTTTTGCTTGATACTTTCAGGACGATTGATATTCCTCCCAGTTACACCGATAATGTAGAACAATTGATATGGGATTTCTCAACTTCCTTCTTATCACTGATAGGCAATGCAGGAATTTTTTCCTATGCATGGAATCTGATGATGTTTGGTCTTAATCTTATAGTAGCAATTATTGTGTGCTATTTCCTGCTGGCTGATGGCCATAAATTCTACAATGCAGTAATAAATATTGTCCCCTCACAATGGAAAAATTCGGCGATCAGGTATTTCGAGCATCTTGATATCATTCTGCAGGGTATTTTTATAGGAAACGCATCGGCAGCACTTGTAGTAAGCCTGCTGTCGTTGATCGTCTTCTATGCATTCGGCTTTCCCAACATACTGGCACTGTCGGCCCTTATATTCATAGCATCTGTGATACCGATGTTTGCGGGATATATGGTCCTGCTGGCTCTTTCAGTATACCGCTATCTTGATCAGGGTCTCGAAAGTGCAGTAGTGTTTTTCGTGGTAGCATCGATAGTGATCTATGTTCCGCCTGAGCTTTTCCTGCGCCCATATCTTGCAAGCCTGAAATCGCATATCCATCCTTTACTGATTCTGCTTGCTTTTCTTGGCGGTGCCTTTGTGGGCGGTATAGCAGGATTCTTTGCTGCACCAATACTTCTTGGTGCCATTGTAGCCGGTTACCGGGTATATGTGGATGAAGGGTCTGATGTTTACGCTTATCCTGATAATGTATCACCACATTCGGAAACCGAAACATCTGACTGATATTTCCCTTTTTTGCCTTACGCCATTTTCCCGGCAAACCTGAAAAGATTAATAAGGAATGGTCTGATTTAAGTTAGCATTTATCTGAAAGGTGAACTCATGCAATTGCTGTTAATTCATTCCGATTACATAGAATACGAGGTCAAAAAAAGTACCCCGGTTGCTGAAAAGATTGAAGAGTCATTCAGATCCGGCAGGCTTGATGAGGCCCTTACCGCTTTTATCGCAGTCGAGAAGGTTGATGAGTCCGGTGTGGAAGAGATTGTAGAAAGGGCTGTCAATGAAATAAGAAACGTTGCAGGGCAGGTTAAAGCAGAGAACATTATGCTTTATCCGTATGCACACCTCAGCTCCGATCTTTCATCCCCGAAGGTCGCTGTCTCTGTTCTGAAAAGTATTGAAAAGGAACTCTCCGGGGGTTTCAATATTAAAAGAGCACCCTTTGGATGGTATAAAGCCTTTAAGATCAGCTGTAAGGGACACCCGCTGTCCGAACTTTCCCGGTCAATTGTGCCTGAAGGCAGGTCCGTGAGCTGCGGAGAAGGCGTGCTTGTTTCGGAGGAAAAGGAAGAAGTTGTTTCCGAAGCACTTAAAGCGGAAAGTACAGCTAGATCATACTGGCATATTCTCACTCCTGACGGTGAACTTCACAGTACCGATGATTTTGACTTTAAAGGACATGAGAACCTCAAGAAGTTTGTCAATTACGAGATATCGAAACAAAGGGCTGTGGAAAGGGCTCCTCCTCATGTGGATCTAATGCGCAGGCTAGAGATCGCAGACTATGAACCCGGGTCTGATTCGGGTAACATGCGTTACTATCCCAAAGGCAGGCTGATCAAGTCATTGCTGGAGGACTATGTGCTGGATGAGTCCTATAAAGTGGGTGCCATGGAGGTTGAGACCCCACTGATGTATGATATGGAACATCCAACTCTGAAGAAGTACCTTGACAGGTTCCCGGCACGCCAGTACTCGATTGAGTCCGATAAAAGGAACATGTTTTTGAGATTTGCCGCATGTTTCGGTCAGTTCCTCATGAACCATGACATGACGATTTCCTACAAGAACCTGCCAATGAAGATGATCGAGATGACTCGCTACAGTTTCCGTAAGGAACAGCGCGGGGAACTTGTTGGTCTCAGACGTCTGCGTGCGTTCACAATGCCGGATATGCACAGTCTCTGTACTGATATGGAGCAGGCAGTCTCACAGTTTGATGACCAATATAATATGTGCATCTCGGTGCTCGATAAGGTGGGCATCAAGGTAGATGATTTTGAAGTTGCCATCAGATTTACCAGGGATTTCTATGAAGAGAACAAGGATTTCATAACAAACCTTGCAAGAACCGTGGACAAACCCGTACTTGTGGAGATGTGGGATACCAGATTCTTCTATTTCGTTCTCAAGTTCGAGTTTAACTTCGTGGATGCTCTCGCAAAGGCAAGTGCACTTTCAACCGTCCAGATAGATGTCGAGAATGCGGAAAGGTATGATATCAACTATATCGACACGGACGGATCCGCAAAGAGACCAATAATACTTCACTGCTCTCCAAGTGGTGCCATCGAGCGCTGTATCTACGGGCTGCTTGAGAAAGAGGCCATGAAGGCTGAAGCAGGTGAAGTTCCGATGCTTCCGGTCTGGCTCTCTCCGACCCAGGTGAGGATAATTCCTATCTCGGAAAAGCATATGGACTTTGCATTACAGGTAGCGGATCAGCTTGACTGCCGTGTTGACATCGATGACCGCGAGGATACCGTGGGTAAGAAAGTCCGTGAAGCAGGCCGCGAATGGGTGCCCTATGTGGTCGTTGTCGGTGATAAGGAGGTCGAGACCGGCAATATCAATGTGACTCTCAGAGCGGAATCCCAGGCCAAAAAACCGAAGAAGGTTGAAATGACAGCAAAAGAGCTCAATGCCAGGATACAGTCAGAGGTGCAGGGAATGCCTTACAAGGGTCTGCCCCTTGCAAAACTTCTGTCCTCAAGGCCAAAGTTCTTATAATTCACAGATAAATTAAGCTGTATGCAGGATGTAAACACAAATGCGGAGGCACATGCCTCTGCAACTATTCTTGTTTCCGGGAGAGTGCAGGGAGTATATTTTCGTAAGTTCACTGTAGATAATGCTACGGAGCTCGGGCTTACAGGCTTTGCGAAGAACCTTCCGGATGGCAGGGTGGAAGTAGTAGCGGAAGGTAAGCGTGCCGATATTGAGAAACTGCTGGGACTGCTGGGAGAAGGTCCCTCACATGCGGCCGTGAAAGATCTTGATGTCAACTGGTCTTCCTATTCGGGGAAATTCACTGACTTCAGGATACACAGGTGAGATTGTGTTCTCAATTGTCATCTAGCTTACTTTCGATATATGTGGCAAGGATTGCCCTCTTAAATATACTTAATTGATGTTTCCGGAATGGTAAACTTATGTTCGATATAATTATTGTCAGGTATGGAGAACTGGCCCTGAAGAGCACCGGTGTCAGGAACTGGTACGAGAAGATATTGATGAGCAATATTGAGGCAATGCTCAAACAGAACGGTGTATCCTATTCCGGGATAAGCCGTGAATGGGGCAGAATATTCGTACATAGCTCCGATCCCGATGCAGCCCGGTCTGCAGCAGATGTCTTTGGGGTTGTTTCCACATCTCCTGCCTATACCACAGATCCTACGATCGAGTCCGCATCAAAGATGTGTGCAACAGTGGCGGATGGTTTTGTAGGGCCTGATGAATCCTTTGCTATAAGGGCAAAGCGTACGGGAAATCATGATTTTTCGTCCAATGACCTTGCAAGAAAATGTGGCGATGCGGTATGGACGATGCTTGAATCAAAGGGTATCGAGCCTTCGGTGGATCTGACAAACCCTGACAGGGAGATATTCGTGGAGATGCGTCAGAACCATGCATACGTTTACACGGAAACCGTGGATGGTGTGGGTGGCCTGCCGATCGGTACGCAGGGCAAGATGGTGGCTCTCGTATCAGGTGGTATCGATTCCCCGGTGGCTACATGGCTTCTGATGAAGCGGGGCGTGGAGATCGTTCCTATCTACTGTAACAATGAACCCTTCAGCACTGAACGTGCAAGACAGAGGACAATGGATTGTATTGAGCAGCTTCAGAAATGGTGCCCGGGTCATCCGTTGAAAATATATGAGGTTCCCAATGGTCGCAATCTTGAAGCCTTCATCGACAAATGTGAAAGGGGTAAGACCTGTGTGCTCTGCAAGCGTACCATGTACAGGATCGCATTTGAGATCATGAAAAAAGAAGGTGCTTCAGGTATAGTCACAGGCTCATCTCTTGGTCAGGTTGCCTCTCAGACTGCAGCGAACATGTATGCTGAGATATACGGGATCTGTGCTCCTATCTATCATCCGCTCATCGGTCTTGACAAGAATGAGATAATAGATATAGCAAAGAAAATAGGCACTTTCGATATTTCCATAATGCAGGCAGGAAGCTGTCTGGCGGTTCCCGAGCGTCCGGAGGTAAAAGCCAAATCCACTTCTCTTCCGATCGAAGAAGAAAAAGTGGATATTGAAAACATGGTTGAATATTCTGTAAACAATGCCAGAGTTTCCAGACTGTGATCATATCTCGGGTTTCTGATTTTATTCTCAGGAACCTTTTTTGAGTATCTTTACTTTTTAGTATCTTAATCATGTTTTTTTAGTTCCAGTGCACAGATATAAAAAATTAACTAGAACTCAAAAATAGGTCTCATCATGCCTTCATCATATTATATGGTTTAGAGTGTCGTGAGAAATCCTTATATATTATTATTTCCTATGCACAGTTAGGCGCACAAACTCACAGCAAATGAATTTTAGCACAAATTTCATCCTTTATCTCTCGTCCATTCCCTCAATTATTCCCGTGCGCCTACACTCTTTTTTAATGGTTTTATTCCGTTGAGTTGAACTTAGATATTTCCGGGAATATCCTTCTCCATGTTCAATAGCAAATTTTATATAAAAATGAGATATATAATTGTCTAATAGCGATTAGTTTTTCCTGTTGTAGTTGATTTCTATGAGTGAGTTTCCCTGGGAAGTAAAAAAGAATTCCGGTAAGGAATCGTCTGAAGCGGAAGGAGCCGGTCCCGATAACCCGGGTTCTGAGAAAACCGGTACAAAACCATCTATTCCTGACATACTTGCCAATGCATTCTCCGAAACTCCCATGGAAGAGATCAAACCGGAATTCCCTTCTCAATCAGGGATGCCTGATGAACAAAGCCAACAGTCAGCTCCTCCTGGTTTTGGAAATATAGCAGACCTGTCTGAAATCAGCTCTGCCGGAGATCAAAATCAGGGATCACCACAGTCACATGTGGATGACCTTCCTCCATTTATGCAGCCGGGGAACAACACCGAGCAAATCACTGCAAATGAAGGTGCTCCATCTTCTGATTCAATTAACATCGATGATATCATTAATAATCCGCCGGTTTCAGGAAATATTCCTACTGAAAATCCTGAAGCTCCTAAAAAGAAATCAAGAAAATCTCCTCCTCCGCTGTTCAAACCAGTGTTGCCTGGTGATGGGGATGAGGAAGCTGCGGAAGTCAAGCCTGCAGTAGAAGCTCTGAACTCCGCACCGGGACTATTTGAAAAGCCTGCTTTTTCTCCTGAACCTTCTCCTGAGACTTCAGCTCCTGAAGGAAGTAATATTCCAGATGATCCTTTCCAGAATCACGCTCCTTTTCCGGAGGAAGCACCGCAGGATATGTTTCCTCCTCAGGAAAATATGGGCCCTGAAATAAAGGACGAACCCGAAAACCCTTTCCCAGAAACAGCAGACCCTTCAAAAGATCCATTTGCTCAGGCTCCTTCTCCAGATAATCCATTCTCATCTTCTATGCCCAATTTTAACGGGCAACTACCTGACTATGTTGAACCTTCTGCTAACCCATTCTCTGATTCTTCCGCTTCTCCGGATCCTGTTACAAATCCCATTCCTGGTACTGATAATCCATTTTCAGATCAGTCCACTCCTTCAGACAATACAACACCGGATACTGAGAAAGATCCTTCAAATCCTTTTTCAGAATCTCCAGGACCTTCTCAGAATCCATTCCCTGGACCTACTAGCCATTCAGGGGACCCTTTTTCAGGACCGGGGCAGCAGGCTGCAAGTCCGTTTCCTGATTTTATTCCTCCAAGTTCAAGTCCTTTTCCGGAACATGAGCCCAGCAAGGGAGAAAAACCCAATCTCTCAGGCCTTGTAAGCTCGATTGGTGAATCCGTAAAGTTTGATGAGCTTGCCAGGCATTTTGACGGGATCAGCGGAAAACTAAAGTCCGTGTTCGCCAGTCTTACAAAGGGACAGAGTCTGATTGAGAGGATGGATGAATTAACCGATAATAAGGAAGCATCGGCAGATGAGCTTAGAGAATCTCCTTTCGATGCAGATATTCCAACAAATGATCCATTTTCTGAGCCTGCTTCTCCAGAAGCAGATCCTTTCCAGTCAACTGTCGGGCCGGATGTTCCAAAATTTGAAGATAGTATGGCACACGCACCTGAATCTGCAGGTGTTTCTCCATTTGACGAAAATATAGAAGGAGGATCCGGGGATATTCGGAAAGTAACATCAGTGTCAGAACCTCTGATGGAGCTTAAAGAGGAACACAGGATCGATCCCTTCGAAGATCTTGACAATGAAGGGAGGAAAGCTCCAATTCCCGGTACAGGTGAGGATATATCGAGGACAATTCCGGTGGGGGATCAGGTAGGGGAAATTGCTTCGGATTCATCTGCGGATGGTCTGTCTGATCTGTCTGTAGAATTGTCTGATAATCTCTCGGATCTTTCTGATAATCTCAATGAAAAGTCCGGAAAAGGTGAGGTGGAAAAGCCAAAAGCGGTTTCGGAATCAGAACTTGCGCGGATGGGGCAGATGTCTACTGATATTGAGGGTCTCAGGTCAGAGCTTGAAGTAATGCTCTCGCGTTTCGAGAATGTGGAAGGCAATGTCTCGGATCTGTCAGAAACAGTATCCGGCTTTGGTCCGCTGATCTCATCCGGAAAAGAGAATGAAGAACTGCTGGCAGGCACTGCCGGCAAGGTCGAGTCTCTTGATGGAAAAGTGGATGCCCTCGAAGGAAAGGTCTACAATATCGAAAGCTCACTGGTGAGTGTGCAGGCCGATAATGAGGATATCAGGTCAAGCCTTACAAGGATAGAAGAAAATGTTGCGGAACTTGTGAATTCCTATACTGCCCTGCTGGTACAGGTGCATGAGTCTGCCCAGGAATCCGACGCAAGGTTCTCTCAGATCGAAAATGCGCTGGAGGTACTTGAGCCATTTGAGACCCGCTTCTCTGCAATTGAGAAATCCCAGGAGGAGGCAAGGTCCACATCCATGGAACTGGCTCGGTCGGTGAGTTCTCTTGTGGACGAACTCGGAACAACTTCTTCGGGTTTCGATGAGTTCAAACAGGATTCTGAGTCAAGACAGGATAAACTCGAGGAGAACATAGGCTCTGTAACCGAATATCTGGATTCCGAACTGAAAAAGCTGGGTGCACGCAGCTATAAGGGATTTGGCCAGAACGTGCATCTTTCCAATATCATGAAGAATTCCACCAATATGAAACTCTGCATGGAATGGCTTGAGTTTTTGATGGAGCTGGCAGGCAGGAACAATCTTCCTGATATCCTGTCTTACTATGAGGACCTTGGCTGGATTACTGAAGATGTCAGGGTTGAATTGCTGCACTATGCCGAAGGAATTGATTTCTATATGGAAAAGCCCGACTGGAAACTAACTCCTGATGATCACGTCAAGTCCATCTGGTTCATTGAGAGCCTTGCAGGTATGAAGGTCGATAAGAACAGGCTTTCTGTTATCGAGCGTGATATCGAGAAGGTCAAGAAGGGTAATGAGATATATGGTATATAAGTCAGTTTTTTCTTTTATGCTGAAGCCAACTTGCTTATGAGTTAATAAAAGAAATGTTGTGAACCTGGCTGGCTCACAAAAGCTGATTTTTCCTGATTTTACACTGTTTCTGTCACGTAGCTTTCGGAGCTCTGGTGGGTTTCTCCTGAAATGTCCATGGTCGCACCTGCCAGGAATATCTGGCTGAGCGGTGCTGTGATCAGCAAACCGATCAGCAGTGCGATTGCACCGATGACATTGAGGACTGCTATTATCACATAGATGATTATAGCTTCCACGGGGTTTTCCTTAACGATCTCAAAGGTCTCTTTAACAGCATCAACACCGTCGTATCCTTTGATAACAAGCAATGGCAAACCAAAGATAAAAACAATTCCGACTATTGTGCTAAGTATAGAGTGTATCTGGCCGGCTATGCCCAGCACAACAAGATATATGATCATGTATATCCAGCTCCGGATGAAGTTTCCATCCTTGAAACCCTGAAATACATCGTTGATCTCTACTGGTTCGTTTCTTGCTCCCTTTACGGCCATATATGTAAATCCCTAGGCAAGGGGAGCTATTGTCACTATAAGTATCGAACCGATAAATGCTATCAGTGCACCAACGGCATAAGTAACAATATTGTCTTTCTGGAAATTCCAGGCACTTTTCAATAAACTTTCATAATCCATTATAAACCACATCCTTAAAATGGTTATATAAATGGTCTCATGGAAAGTATATATACTTTTTTAAAATTTAATGAAATTCTAAATCAAAAAAAGAAAGAAAAAATGACGCATGATGCGTCACAGGTTTGTTTTAGTCTTAGAAGTTGACCTTCATGTCAGCAATCATCTGCTGGCTTGATACGTCAATAAGCTTGACGTTGACTGTATCACCTGAAGTTGCAATAGTTTCCGATGTACCTGGGTATAATGTAGTATTTGCGTCATCCAGTGATGAACCTACATTATATGTTGATGCATTTTTGATGATATATACTGTTTCGCCAGCTTCAAATGTTGTGTCTGAAAGGGTGAACTCACCTTTTGTTCCACCAACAGTGATTTTTGTTTTCGCATCTGTAAGTGTTATTGCGTCACCGCCTCGGTGTTCCAGCTTTACGATGTTCAAGCTGCTGTTTGATGATGTGTCACCGCTCGCTCTCAGACTTGCCTGTGGTGCCTGCTCAGGTGGTCCCATGCCGAATACGAATGCTGCGATAACTGCAGCAAGGATTACAGTGATTGCGACCATCAGAATTACACCGATGACCGGGGATACTGCATCCTCTTCCTTTAAGAATTGGTTTGCTTTACTCATGTTCTGTTCCTCTCTCATTCAAAAGTCTACACTTTCTTTTGCTTTTTTTTCTGGACAACTTTTTCAAGTTTCTTTGTCCACATTTTATCGTCGAGGTCGGTGTATTCGCACTCGAGATAATGTTGCACTGCCATACTCAGGGCTTCTTTTGTAGACGACTCGTTACACTTTTTCTTAAGAGCCGCCAATTCATCCTCTGTGAGTACCGTTTGTGCGTGTACAATCTTTACCATTGTATCTCCTGAGTGTTCGACTTTGAATCATTTGATGAGCACTGCTGCTCAATCATCATCATTATAATAATTATGTAGTTGGTATAAATACTTTTTGTGTTAATGATGAATGAGCTTTATGCCCCTTTAGTGCTATAGATTTCATTTTATATTAATGTTATTATATTCTGGAAGATTAGTGATGATTGAGGTGCAGCTTTGCTCATCAAAGCCGGAACAGCGTAGAATATGTAATATGCACTTCTATATTAATATTTACAGTTAATTCCTTACTATCTTTTAGCAAATGTATCTGGATACCTCTCATAATTAATCTCATCCTGCCGGCAAACCAGAAATACAACTTAACATATTATAGATGCAGGTACTTATTGTTGTGATCAGGAAGAAACATATCATGGTTCCAAGTCGTTTCATAATTACAGTTATTGGTATTGATAAAGTCGGTATTGTTGCAGGTGTTACAAAGGTTATGGCAGATTTTCATGTAAATATCGTGGACATCAGTCAGACCATAATGGAAGATCTGTTCACGATGATCATGCTGGCAGAAGTAAAGAAAGGCAATTTTGACCTTGTAGCATTCCAGAAGGCAATGTCTGACGAGGGTAGCGAACTGGGTGTTGAGGTGAAAGTCCAGCATGAAGACACCTTCCGTTTCATGCACAGGATCTAAAGGAGGTATGGCCGTGCTAATTCATCCGGAAGAGATCCTCGAGACCATTCAGATGGTGAGCAATGAGAATCTGGATATCAGGACTGTGACCATGGGAATTAGCCTGCGTGACTGCGGCAATCCTGATATTGATGTCCTGAATGAGAATATTTACAGGAAAATCACTACCTATGCACGTGATCTTGTGAAAACAACCGATGCGGTGCAGAATCTTTACGGTATCCCTATAATAAACAAAAGAATTTCAGTCACTCCCATTGCCGTGGTTGCAGAAGGTTGTGATACGCCCGATTTCAGTTCAGTAGCCAAAACGCTGGACAGGGCTGCCGAGGATGTTGGGGTGGATTTTATCGGAGGCTTCAGTGCCCTCGTACAGAAAGGCATGACTGCAGGTGATCTGAAACTCATAAAGTCAATTCCTGAGGCACTTTCTAGCACAAAGAAGGTCTGCTCATCAATCAACGTGGCAACAACCAAAGCCGGAATAAATATGGATGCTGTCTCACTCATGGGTGATATCGTAAAGGAAACGGCACAGAGAACTGCTGATCAGGGAGGTATCGGATGTGCAAAACTCGTGATCTTTGCAAACGCCCCCGATGACAATCCTTTTATGGCAGGTGCATTCCACGGAATCGGTGAGCCCGAGTGTACTATTAATGTAGGTGTGAGTGGCCCGGGAGTGGTGAACTCAGCTGTACGATCACTGGAAGATCCTACACTGGGTGATATCTCGGAATGCATCAAGAAAACTTCCTTCAAAATCACACGCATGGGTGAGGTAATCGGAAGGGAAGTAGCAAAACGTCTTGATGCGAACTTCGGTGTTCTTGACCTATCCCTTGCCCCGACTCCTGCCATCGGTGACAGTGTTGCTGCGATACTTGAGGCAATGGGTCTTGAAAGTTGTGGCACTCACGGTACCACTGCCGCACTTGCTCTTCTGAATGATGCTGTCAAAAAGGGTGGAGCAATGGCATCATCTTCTGTCGGTGGTCTCAGTGGTGCTTTCATACCTGTCAGTGAGGACGCGGGTATGATACGGGCAGTACAAAGAGGCTCGTTAAGTCTTGATAAACTGGAAGCTATGACCAGCGTTTGCTCGGTGGGTCTGGATATGATTGCGGTTCCGGGTAAGACGCCTGCCTCCACAATATCTGCGATTATTGCAGACGAGATGGCAATTGGTATGGTCAACAAGAAGACAACTGCCGTACGTCTCATTCCTGCTCCCGGTAAGGATGTCGGTGATACCGTGGAATTCGGCGGACTTCTGGGCATGGCACCCGTGATGCCGGTTAATGAATATAGTTCGGAGAAGTTCATTGCAAGGGGTGGCAGGATACCTGCGCCTATTCAGGCATTAACCAACTGAATATTAGTTCCATCTGTTTAAACTTGCGGGAATATCTGAATTGGAAGGACCAAAAAATATGATCATAACACTTATCGGTATGCCGGGTGCGGGCAAGAGTTCAGCTGGTAAGATGCTCGCCCGACGTCTGGGTTATTGTTTTATTGATACTGATGATCTGGTAAGGGAATACTCGGGTGCGGCCCTTCAGCAACTCATTGACGAAAAAGGTGATCTTGCTCTGATAGATGTGGAAGAGCAATGCATCCTTTCACTTGAGCTGCAGGATAATTGTATCATTTCCACGGGCGGTAGTGTGATCTATTCAGAAAAAGCAATGCATTTCCTTCAGGAAAACTCATGCATTGTTTTTCTGGACGTGCCCTTTGGTATAATCAAAATAAGGCTTTCTAATCTGGACACACGGGGAGTTGTAGGTTTGAAAGATAAAGGATTATATCAGCTCTACAGGGAAAGGTCCCTACTTTATGCAGAGTTTGCAGATATCAGGATAAAGGTCAGGGGTAAGGACAAAATCAAGGACGTTGTGGAGAAAATAGTCATGCAGCTACCAGATAAATTGTGATTTTTCTGGTAACCAGTGGTTATCTCCTCTGGCTGGCATATTTTTACTTTTTTTCTTTCTTATTTTTCCACCATATTTTCACTCTGGTCGAACGGGCATCATGTATATAATTTCCATGCTCATTTCTTAGTTTGCTTTCAAGGTATTGTTCAAGTATCTTTTTCTGCTTATCATTTTTCAATGCGAAATGGTTTGAAAGATTTTCCATAGCTTCATTCGGAGTAGAATATGCTTCGGTTCGTCCAAGAGTGAATGTTTCCATATTGGGATAAATTCCCATCTGGTACAGGACATTATATAGTACATCGCATTTTGGGCTGGGTTTGTATTCTTTTCTGTGTAATTTCGGCCATATTTCCTTTGAATATCTGTCCCATGATCTTTCACCTGCAAACCAGTAGAGGTAGATGTATCCTGAAGAAACCGCTTCCATATCTTCTATGGCCTTACGGATATCAGGCATTCCCAGGGAGAATGATGCTATTATTATATCATAGGGTCCTTCAAGGTCCTTTTCAGTGTCAATGTCTTCCCATCTTTTTTTGATAATGCTGATATTGTCACATTCCTTCTCTTCCATATTCTCTTTCAGGACCTCGACCATGCCAGTGGATGGTTCTACAGCGGTAACATGGGCGACCTTCTGTGAAAGTGGGATTGCGAGTGACCCCGGACCTGCTCCGATATCGAGTACCCTTGATTCCGGTGTGATGTTGAGTCCTTCGATAGTTTTTCTAGCTCTTTTATTCCCATCTCTCTGTGTCATTTCCCAGAATCTTCTTGCAGCATCCTTTTCTTCCCAGATGGAGGCACATTCTTTTCGATTGCTGCTTTCCTGGTGCTTTCTTAGCTGCTCTTTCCATACATTGTTCCAGTCTATATCCTGCGGGTCCATGTCGGGTTCCTGTTTTATTTTTAGAATTAATTTTTTATGTTCAGTGGGTTGGTATTATCACTGCATGGTCCATGTAGTTCTGTATAGTTACCGGCACACCGTATACTTCCTGTATGATCTGCGGTGTAATGTCCTCCATACTTCCGGCCGCAAAAATTGTCCCGTCTTTCAGGAAGAGGAACTTGTCGGAGTATCTGAATGCAAGATTGAGGTCGTGCATTGTTATGATTGCGGATACGTTCTCATTCCGGACCACTTCCCGTACTGTATCCAGTATTCCAAGCTGGTTTTTCAGATCCAGGCTGCTTGTCGGCTCATCCAGCAACAGCAACTTCGGATTCTGGGCAATTGCACGTGCAATACCCACTTTCTGCAGCTCTCCGCCGCTCAGCTCATCGATATATCTCAGTGCCATATCTTCGAGATGAAGTTTCTTAATTGTTTCTTCTACTTTCCTTATGTCTTCCGATGAAACATTCCATTTCATGTGGGGCATCCTGCCAAGGAGGATTGCATCAAAAGCAGTAAGCCTGGCAGGTTCGCACCGCTGAGGTACGTATCCCACGCGCCTTGCGATCTCCTTCTGCTCCAGCTTGAGAACATCCTCCCTGTCAACCATTATGGTTCCATTCTGTGGCTTGAGGATGGTGTTCATACATTTCAGGAGCGTTGTTTTCCCGACTCCGTTTGGTCCGAGTATTGAAAGTATTTCATTCTTCTCCAGATGGAATTCAATATCTTTTAGTACTTCCTTGCTTTTGTACCGGAATTCAATCCCGTTTACTTCTAGTATCAAATTCTTCTCCCCTTCAGTATTATATAGATAAATGCGGGTGCTCCCAGGAATGATGTTAGTACGGCCACCGGAAGCTGGTAAGGCTGGATAATGATCCTTGCGACGGTGTCAGCAGAAAGCAGTAGTAATGATCCTATCACAATACTTCCGATTATCAGGAATCTATGATCATCGCCGATCATCCTGCGCGCCATATGCGGGCAGATCAATCCCACAAATCCGATGACTCCCAGAAAGGCAACGATCATTGCGGTAACAAAGGAAGCACACATCATTCCCCGAAGCCTTACCTTCTCAACATCGACTCCCAGTCCTTTTGCAGTTTCATCTCCGGCGTCGATTGCATTGTATTTCCAGCGGTTGAGTGTGAAGTAGATCGTCGAAGCTATTACTATTATAGCTATAATTCCAAGCTCTTCCCAGCTTGCCCGGGAAGTGTCTCCGAATGTCCAGAACACCACGGATGCAAGCTGAACATCATCGGCAAAGTACTGCAGAAACATGGTTCCGGCGGTGAATAATGAACCCATTGCGACTCCGACAAGTATCATGACCTCGGGACTTGTGCTTCTGAGTCTTGAGAATGCCAGAATGATGACGGTGACCAGCATGGCAAACAGGAATGCTACCGCCGTGGTGGTATGCGGGTTATTGATGGTTACCGCATCTCCTACACTGCTGCTGGTACTGCCTGCTCCCAGTATGATTATGGAGAATGCCGCCCCGAATGCTGCTGCATTTGAGATTCCCAGTGTGAAAGGAGATCCAAGGGGATTGCGGAGGATGGACTGCATCACAACTCCTGTTACAGCCAGGCCGGCACCTGCGATGATCGCAGTGAGTACCTGAGGCAGTCTTACGTTCCATATGATACTGTCCCAGGTGCTTGACACGCTATTTCCGGCAAGGGTCATAACCACTACTGAAGGAGGGATGTCCACAGATCCTGTTGAGATCGACAGGATAGTTATCACCATAAGTAGTGTGATACCACCAAGGATGTAGCTGATCTTCCTGCCGGTGTGCTCCCTGTATCTCCGGCTGATCTCGCCTTTTTCACTGTACATTCTCATACATCCATTTTTGTGAATGCAGGGACTGAGAAGACATTTATCATATTCTCGTAGACTTCCCGTCCCTTCTGCTCATCGCCTCCTGCCACCAGGAATGTATAGATCTCTATTGTCTTTTCCTCAAGGTCAACATCCTCGAACTTGTCGGGATACAGTAGTTTACCTGCAAAATAAGCGTCTGCGAGTACGGATCCGTGGTTCTGTGTGTACCAGTTGTATGGCAGTACTCCGTAGACTTCGCCGCTTTTGACCGCGCTTAACTGCTGGTATGATTCATCATGTCGAAGCTGGTAGAGGGCACTTGACTGATCTTCCAGCTGTACGGTGGACAGGTCGACAAAAATTATCTCGGGGTCCCATCCGAGTATGCTTTCTCTGGAGACTTCTGCGGTGCTGAGGTTTGAATTATATGCAACATTCTTTGCGCTGGTGAACAGGAAAGGAGGATAACTTGGCTCGGTAGACTGGAAACCGTGAGGACCTGACCTGGCTATACCACCTACGTAACATGTGGTCTTATTTTCCTCTGCAATATCTGCGGTACGCTCATTGAGATCGGCAATACTTGTATCAAAGAATGAGATTACCTCCTCTGCACGTTCTTCTTTGCCCATGACCTCTCCCATTGTGCGAAGTGCCTGGTACATTTCATTCCTGTTATTGACCATGTCTCCGTAATTGAGGACTACTACGGGAATTCCTGTCTTTTCCTGCAACTCCGCCGGGTCATATCCCGAAGCTGAATAGGTCTTAAAAATTACCTGTGGCTGCGGGTCCAGTGTCAGTATCTTCTCGGGATCATCGTTACCCCTGAACTCTCCGAAAACCGGGTAATCCCTGAACTGTGGGTTTGCAAGTGCGTATGGTCTTGCGTCATACTCTGATTCCCTTGTCTCTATGCTATCCACGGCGACGATCCTGTCCTGCGCCTCAAGATATGTAAGGTATCTCAGGCATCCAGAACCGGAACAGATTACATATTCGGGGGATTCCGGTACTTCCACTGTCCTTCCTATTGCATCAGTGATGCTTATCGTATCGGCACTATGGCCGGTTGTATCTGTGTCCTGAGTGCCGGATGAGTTTCCCATACAGCCGGATAATAATGAAAAAAGGGCCAGTAGCGTTAAAACGAGTATAACCTGTTTTCTTTTGTTCTGCTTCATTTGCCTTCTCCAAGCGTCTTACTTTTACACATCTTATGTTAATTAAATATTAATAATTTATTGTTTTTTCATACTAGATAAAACAAAAAACAGCTAAAATCATAAAAACAAAAGTATTTGCAAATAGAGCGATTTGAGAAATCAATTTCATCCAGAGTTTTGATTGACAAAAATAAAATGTCGGAAACTGTTGTATTCAATGAATACAACGTGTTAATGTATTAAAAAGAAAAAAGAAGCAGTTGTAGATCTAAAAACGTGAAAGCAGGTTTGTAGAATTTAATTTGTTATTTACCAGCCTCTTGTATACTCTTCATAACACGGGATGCAGACAAATTCTCCATTTTGAACCCTTGCTCTGGATTCAGCCATCATTTCCCCGCACTTTGAACATTTGACTGAGTTGAATATCCTTGCTTTCTGTGGGATTTCCACATCCACGAACTTAATGTCGAACATTTCCTCTACGGGAGTTTCTCTCATGGTCCTGGATATTCCGTCCATGCGCTTCCTGTATTCTTGTGTTTCTTCCTCTGTGGCTGTACCTGACATCACCCTTGGCCGTAGTTCACTGACTTCGGGATCGATATCATCAATATTGAAGCTCGCTCTCAGTGCCACTCTGACGGCTTTGCCACTGTCTCTGCAGATGAATGTGAACACCTGCTTTGCATGGTCACGGTAGATGAGATTACCTTTTCCGATTGTGCATCCGGTGAGGACCTGCACTGCATCCACTCCACATGCGTCGTTCTCCACGATTGTGACAAGTTGCTCGTCTATCTCTCTTTCACTTTTTAGTTTTTCAATTCCCGCTTTGGCTGCAATATAACCAATGGTCAGTCCGGGACAGACATGACCGTGGAACTTCGCGGCTTCTTCAAAGCCGGGTATTTTTCTGTTTTTGTCTTCTGTTGAGAATTCAGTCATAGTTATCATGGAAGTTTAAAGTTGGTAATACTTTTAATATCTTTTGTATGATTATTTGCTATTATAAATTCCAAAATGCCCATTTGTTGGATCCGGGATAAAAACAATTGGTATTCGGCTCTGTGCATATCCTGATTTGTCCTGACCCTCTGTTCAAATGTCCGGATTAGACACTAAAGATGCAGATCTGCTGGGATAATGACTGCCATTATTGCAATTGCCGGACCTATGAATACCCCTGACCATGTAAAAAGACCTGCTATACCAATCAAGAGCATCAATGATCTTTCTTTAGTTCCTATTGTGTCTTTTAATGACAGCTTCAGGAGAATGATTCCAAGTGTTGCAGAAACGATAATAAAGGCAGTTGTTAGGCCTATTGAAGGGCCCGCACTGGTTCCTTCCATTGCGACCATCATCTGATAAAGCTTCATTGCTGCACTTCCAATATAGAATAGTCCTGCTATTATGCCTGCAATTGCAAAATAAGAAAGATTCTTTTGTCTTTTGAATGCTATCACAAGTCCTGCCAGCAATGTGACAACAAGTGGTGCGAAGATCGAAAAGACGGATTGCCCTTCCCACAGGTGTATTTTTATGGTATAGGCCGGTACTGTTATCCATTCTGTCAGTTTGAATGACTCTGTATATCCGATTCCCAATGCATATTCTCCTCCGGTCGTTGTGGAATGGACTGCAACGTAATACTGGCCGGTCGCAGGCGCAGTAGTATCGATGTCCAGTAATGTGTAATGTTTTGAAGGGGTAAAGGCTTCATAAGAAGCTCTATCAGGCATTTTTCCTTCAATTGACCATGCACCGCTGTTTTCGGGAATGTCTATATATTCGGGAACATCCTCTTTTTCATCAATACCCGGACCTGTCAGGACGACACTGGGAACAAAATCTCCTCTTTGTGGTGTTAAAAGTGATAATTTGAGTCTGTCGCCTTTCTGCATCTGAAATGTATAGTATTGCACAGTGCTGTTATCCGGAAGTTGAGAATAGAATACCCATGATTTGAGCGGGTCTTCGACTTTTATTGCAGAATCGATGGAATATCCGTCGTCTGCAAACCGGGGGACATGAGCTGAAGTGACCTGGCTGGACAACAGGACTATGAATATGGCTAATAGGAAAAAGGACTTTATCCTCATCTTTTCTTACCCTGATCTAGTATTTAAAATGCATTAACCTTTGCTATAGGCGGATTCAGAGCAAATGGGTGTACCGCCAGTGTTTTCGGCAGAGTTTCAGATATAATCTGTATCTTAGTGTAATGTTTAAGTCGTTTCGGATTAAATATTAAGATGGTGATTAGAGTGGGTAAAGAGCAGAATGATAAAGAGTCTGAAGGTAAACCACAAGTAGAATCTGGTAAAAAGAAATCTCAATCCCCTATCAAAAAAAGTGAGCATGGACCACTGGATACTATCAAGGCACAAAACGGATTGGAAGATCCTGACAATGTATTCTTCGGTGATATTGAATCTGACCTGTATGTGGTTGAAACAGGTGATGCAAGACCAAGACGGATAGATCGGGTGGAGCCGCCTGAAAAGCCGAGAGAAGGAGCTTTGTATCTTGGGGAAGCACGCAAATATCTGAGAAGAAAAGGTAATGATGGGGTATAACGGTAGCATTTGCTAAGCTTTGTGCTCGAAAAAATGTGTTGTCCGGGAAGTTCAACAAGACAGCTGCAGAAATATCCTGGCAGATCTGCAGAAAGAATGAATTGCCTTTTGAGGTAAATTGAATTGATCTAAATCTAATGCTAACTTCTAATTTCGCGATTTGTTTTTGTAGTACTAAATCTGCGAAAGCTATAAATTTATGAAAATAGAACATATCAACATAATGGAAAGTTGTTATACAGGTGAATTTGGTTCAGTTAACTCTATCTTAAATAGTTTTTCTACTGATATGTTTGAATCAATTACATTTGTATTGAGACCTGTTACTGGTGGGATTGACTACTTAAGGTCTATGCGTCAATCATACTTATTCCAAAAAGGAATAAACAAGATTTCTAATCTTGATTATGAGCAGCGTGAAAAAATACTAGATGCTTTTACAGATCTTGTAGCAACTAGGACGAACGATAAGAACTTTGTTAAAGATCTGGAGAAAACGATAACTGAATTAGATGAGATAAAAGATATTTTCAAAGATTTGCACCATCAAAGAGTTAATATGAATACAAAACAGATGCATCAGATTTTAAATCTGTCTCTTCAAAAATTGAATGGAAGAATTGTTTCCATAAGGGATGTAATTAACTCTGAAATGTGGAATGTTGATCAAGATATAGATCAGTTGTTGGTTTTAAATCAAGTATTTTATCTGATACAAGAAACTACAAAAGAAGCTTTAAAAATTCCGGTTAGCAAAACGAGTGATTCACAAGTTTTGAATAAATTGGTTTTTTCTTTAATCTATGTTGAAGCTTTTCATCGGGGCAAAGTTACATTTGATGATTTTCAGGTTTTCCATTCATTCTTAAGTTTAAGCAATTATATTGATAGCCAAAATGTAAAAGATAACGATGCAGTTTTCGAAGTTTTAGCACTGTAAAAATGAATTTTTCAATCGATTCCAATATAATTATTGGTCTTGCTAATCCCAAAGACCGCTTGCATAAAAAATGTTTGATACTTTTTAAAGATAGGAGACATGATGAACTTTTTTTGTGTTCAACTGCTTTAAAAGAATCTGAAAATAACTTCAAGAACAAAATTAATCAAACAATTGTAAAACTTTTAAAGGAAATCTTGCCAATTTTCAATAACACTAAAATGACTAAATTTGAGTATCAGGATAAGCTGGTACAAGCCTTCAAGAAAGTAAAATCTTCAAATCCTGGAATCTCAAATTTTCTAGACCTGGTATATGATGAAGTTGTTGATTTTTTACAAGAAAATAATCGTGATGCTCTTCCTACTTTTTTAGCAGAACTTGGAGAAAGGTATTCACAATCTTTATTCAAAAGATTAGATCAGCACATATCTGAAGAGATTTCTATATTAGGCCTTGATCATGAACACTTGTCAGGCATAAAAGAAAAAACAACCAGTGTATATTTCAAAGATACGAATGATGAGAAAATATATCGTGAACTAATGACTAACCTTCCAAAATTAGAACCTGTTGATTTTTATACCGCAGACAGAGAGTTCGCAAAAAAGATAAATCAATCGTACATGGATTGTTTAAAATATTTTGGATATGAAGATGGTTCTTTTTCTTGTATTTTACTTTAGTTAATCTTTATTTTTGATAATGTTCTATTGACTTTTTACAAGATCCTAAATACGGAGTTACACTTCTAGGGCCCGGGCTTCAGCCCGGGCCCCTATGCTCCTTATACCGAAGGATTGTTCGACGTATGGGATGTACCTATTTCAAAGAAAACAAAATTCTTATAAGTAAGAGTGTTTACAATACTTCATATGACCAAA